>JADFMW010000189.1 GCA_022563655.1 Pseudomonadota bacterium | reverse complement strand
CGAGGGTGCTGGCCGCGGCGAACCAAGCGGCCCCGCCCTGGCGCCAGCGTCTCAGCGCATGGTCATTTGCGCTGTGGCCGTTCGGCCCGGTGTGGCGACCGGCGACGGCGCTGGCCCTGGCGGCGCTGTTCGGCGTTGCGCTCGGGACCGTGGCGCCGCTGCCGAGCCTGGTTGGCGGCGACGACCGCGCACTGCTGGTGGAGGATGTCTCGATGCTCACGTTCGGCCCCGATCTTGAACTGGAGGAGCAGCCATGAATGCAATCAAGTCGCGCCGATGGGCGATCGCTCTGGTGGCTTCGTTGGCGCTCAACCTGTTCTTGGGCGGGGTGTTCGCGGCCAACTGGCGACTCCACGGTCTTGGCCAGGATACCTTCACCGCCAACCCGTTCGCCGTATTCTGGTCGCGCGAACCGCTCGAGGAACCGGCGCGGGCAACGTTCCGCCGCATCTGGACCGAGTATGCCGACGAGCTCCGCCCACGGGTGCGCGAAATGCACGCTGCGCGGCGTTATGTTTCCGAGCGACTCGCGAACGAAAACTTCGACCCCGAGGAGCTGACCCGGGCGCTGACCGATTTGCGCGCCGCGACGCAGGCGTCCCAGAGCGCCATGCACGCGGCGTTGGTCAAACTGACGGCTGACTTGACGCCGGAGGAGCGCCGGGTGCTGGCCGAGGCGGGCATGCGCCGGCACGCGAAACACATGCGTCACGGCATGAAAGGGTTGCCGCCGCCCGCGCCCTGAACCCTAGCCTGGATCGCGCAGCAGCATCTCTTCGAGCCGGGCGACGCGTTGATACAGCATGCGGCTGCGCTGCAAGAGTGCGCGCAACTGGCCCGGCAGCGTCAGCGAGTTCTCGGCGCCGACGTCGAGGCAGACGCTCTGCCCGCCCAGCCGGTGGGCCTCCTCGCGCGCCTCCTGGAGGGTGATCTCGCCAGCATCCACGGCGCGCTGGACCATAAGCCAAGCCATGATGTGCGTAAGCCGCGTGGTCAGGCGCGTGGTTTCCAGGCTGTGGGCCAGGCTGACCGCCAGCCGGCCCCACCTGACCGGTTCCATGACCCGCAGATAGTCGCGCGCGTCGATGAGCAAGTCGCGGGCCTCGTCGTACGTTTTCGAGAAGAACGCCGTGGCCGCGAAAGCGGTCGGAACCGGTGGCGTCGATGGATCGGTCGCCATGAACGGTCTATCCTGATCCGCTGCGCCGCGACAAGCACCAGGGTCGCAGGCGATCCTTAAGATTCTTATAGCGCTAGATTCTTATAGCGCTGAATTCTTTTAACGCTAAATCCTATAACGCTTCAGGCGCAAGGATCAAACCGGCGGCGCGCCGCTTGGGATGACCTTCGCGCCTTCAGCCTTCCTGACAGCCCCCGCGGGGCCTAGGCCGCCAAACAAAAAAAAGAGCCGTCGTTGCGGCGGCTCGAGTGTATCAGGGAGGCTTCAGAAAATCCGGAGTACCCACCAGGGATTGGGGGAATCCCTTGGCTTGAGCGGGAAATTAGAGGCCAAACGTTAATAAACCGTGAATGCCGCCCGGGCCCTGAAACTTTTTTCGGGCCAGAGCCGGACCCTGCTTTGGCGGCCCGTCCTTCCGTTGCCCATTGCGCGAAGGGTGAAACCGAATGTATCGTTAGGCAGCAGCGCGCGCCCCCGCGCGCGGGCCGGATTGCCGGCGGCAAGCTTTTCCGACGCACTAGGTCACGGAGGATATATGGCGCTCCCCATGATGCCCAAGGCCACCGCGGTGTGGCTGGTCGAGAACACGGCCTTGACCTTCGAGCAAATCGCCGATTTTTGTAGCATGCACCTCTTGGAGGTGTCGGCCATCGCCGACGGCGAGGTCGCGGCCGGCATCCTTGGGCTCGACCCGGTGGCGAACGGGCAGCTCATGCGGGAGGAGATCGAGCGCTGCACGCACGATCCGAAGGCCCGCCTGGTGCTGAATGCGCCGCGCGAGCAGCAGCCGGCGGCGCGCCGGGGCGCACGTTACATCCCGGTGTCGAAACGCGCCGACAAGCCCGACGCCATCGCCTGGCTGCTGCACAACGACGCCGAGCTGAGCGACGCGGATATCTCGAGGCTGCTCGGCACCACCAAGACGACGATCAACGCCGTGCGCGAGCGGACTCACTGGAACAGCGCCAACATCAACCCGCGCGACCCGGTGGCGCTCGGCCTGTGCTCGCAGAACGACCTCAACGAGGTCATTACGCGCGCCGCGGCCAAGGCGCGCCCGAAGGAGAAGCCACCCCCGAAGGAGAAGCCACCCCCGAAGGAGAAGTCGCCTCCGAAGGAGAAGTCGCCCCCGAAGGAGAAGTCGCCCCCGGCCGCGTCGGGAACGGCCGGCACCTGACGCCGCGGCCCGCCGGCGCAGGCCGCCGAAGCCGGCCGTCAAAGACAGGCCTTCTACCCCCGCCTACGCGCTCGCGGCCTTGGGGTAGCCGAGGCGCTCCAGCGCCTCGCCGATCTCGGGCAGGATCGCCGGATCGTCGATCGTCGCCGGGGCGCGGTAGCTCTCGCCGTCGGCGATCTTCTGCATGGTGGCGCGCAGGATCTTGCCCGAGCGCGTCTTGGGCAGGCGCTTGACCACGGTCGCGGTCTTGAACGCGGCGACCGGGCCGATGCGCTCGCGCACCATCTTAACGACCTCGGCGACGATCTCGCCGTGGTCGCGCTCGACCCCCGCATTGAGCACGAGGAAGCCAAGCGGGAGCTGGCCCTTGAGCGAGTCGGCGACGCCGATCACCGCGCACTCGGCGACGTCGGCGTGCGCCGCCAGAACCTCCTCCATGGCCCCGGTCGAGAGGCGGTGGCCGGCGACGTTGATGATGTCGTCGGTGCGGCTCATGATCCACAGGTAGCCGTCCTCGTCCTCGAAGCCGGCGTCGGCCGTCTTGTAATGGCCGGGGTAGTCGCTCAGGTACGAGTCGATGTAGCCCTGGTCGTCGTTCCACAGCGTCGGCAGGCAGCCGGGCGGCAGCGGCAGCTTGATGACGAGGGGGCCGATCTGGCCGCGCGGCAGCTCGCGCGCCTGGTCATCGACGGCCAGCACCCGGTACCCCGGCACCGCCTTGGTCGACGAGCCGTGCTTGACCGGGAGTGCGCCGAGGCCGACGCAATTGGCGCCGATCGCCCAGCCGGTCTCGGTCTGCCACCAGTGGTCGATCACCGGCACGCCGAGATGGCGCTCGGCCCATTGCACGGTGTCGGAATCGCAGCGCTCGCCGGCGAGGAACAGGGTGCGGAAGCACGAGAGATCGTACTTCTTTATGTACTCGGCGTTGGGGTCCTCGCGCTTGATCGCGCGGAACGCGGTGGGCGCGGTGAACATCGCCGCGACCCGGTGCTGCGAGATGACGCGCCAGAAAGCGCCGGGATCGGGCGTGCCGACCGGCTTGCCTTCGTACAGAATCGAGGTGCAGCCGTGGATCAGCGGCGCGTAGACGATGTAGGAGTGGCCCACCACCCAGCCCACGTCCGACGCCGCCCAGTACACCTCGCCGGGATCGACGCCGTAGACGTTCTTCATGCTCCACTTGAGCGCCACGAGATGGCCGCCGTGGTCGCGCACCACCCCCTTGGGTACGCCCGTGGTGCCCGAGGTGTACAGGATGTACAGCGGGTCGGTGGCGGCGACCGGCACGCAGTCCGCGGGTTCCGCCTTGGCCATCTCCTCGTCCCAATCGAGGTCGCGGCCCGGCGTCATCGGCGCCGCCAGCGAATCGCGCTGGACGATGATGCACTTCTCGGGCTGGTGACGGGAGATTTCGAGCGCCCTCTCGAGCAGCGGCATATAAGCGATGACCCTGTCGACCTCGATGCCGCACGAGGCCGACACGATGATCCTGGGCCCGGCGTCGTCGATGCGGGTCGCCAGCTCGTTCGCCGCGAAGCCGCCGAACACCACCGAGTGAATGGCACCGATGCGGGCGCACGCGAGCATCGCCACCACGGTCTGGGGGATCATCGGCATGTAGATCAGCACCCGGTCGCCCTTGGTCACGCCGTTGGCCGCGAGCACGCCGGCGAACCTGGCGACCTCGTCGCGCAGCGCGCGGTAGGTGAAGGTCTCGATCGTGCCGGTGACCGGGCTGTCGTAAATGATGGCGGGCTGGTCGCCGCGGCCGTTCTCGACGTGCAGGTCGAGGGCGTTGTAGCAGGTGTTGGTGACGCCGCCCGTGAACCAGCGGTAAAACGGCTTGCGCGAATCGTCGAGCACCTTGTCCCACCGCTTGTACCAGTGCACGTCCTCGGCCGCCTCGCCCCAGAAGCCGTCGGGGTCCTCGAGCGATCTCGCGTAGACGGCGTCGTATCGGCTGCTCATGGTGTGCCTCCCGTATTCCCCCTGTATGCCCCCGGCCGTCGCCGCGCAACCGCGTCAACCATCTTTTCGTTTCCCGGCGGGGCGAACGTCGGGCCAAACTGTGCGTCAAAATCATGTGTTTGGGAAGCGCCGATCGACCGCCGGTCATACCGCGGGGTGGTTGCAATCGGCGCGCCAAGTTGAAAATATGGCCCGGCTTGAAAATATGGAGCAGCCAATCCGGCGCAGGGGCAAGCGCGGCACGACCGAAGGCGCAGCCATGGCAGATCCTTACGAATCCGACTCTTACGAATCGGGCCCTTACGAATCAGGGCTTGGGAAGAACGCGGCGAACCACGTGCCGCTGTCGCCGCTGAGCTTCCTCGCCCGCGCCGCGGCGATCTACCCGCGGCGCGTCGCCTGCATCCACGGCGAGCGGCGAACGTCGTA
>JADFMW010000188.1 GCA_022563655.1 Pseudomonadota bacterium | reverse complement strand
CTTGTTGAGCGGGGTCTTGATGCCGCGGTACGGCCGGTTGACCTCCCCGCGCCAGAGATCCCCCGCGATGTCCACGTCCACCACCGACTCCCCCGGCGGGGCGCTGGCGTTATTCTGGTGCCGGTTGTGGTACGCCGTTTGGTCATCCTGCAACTCCAGCCCCAGCACGCAACCTGACTCACCGGGGACATACACGTGAAGCCGCCAGATCTGGTACTGGCTCCAGTCGGAGACCGCCAGGTCACCGACCGACGCCAGGGAACCGTCATGGATGAGCAGCGAGCGCTTGCCGTCCGCGGCCCATTTGGTGGAGAACTCCACCTTGGCGGATTCCGGCCACGTCCCCACCTCGAACGATTTTTCAAAATCCTGAACGGTCACCACGGTGGATCCAGCCCACCCACCGCCCGGGAACGCGATGAACACCAGCAACAGAACGCGTAAGGCAAGCTGCATGGACCTATGACGCGTCAACCAAGAATGTGAAGAGAAGTATGTCCCGAAGATTTCCAGAGGCTGCAGCTCTTACAGGCGTCCTTCCTTTTCTATCGAAGGATTGAGTGATTGTAATTGCGATATCAATTCCGGAAATTTTTCAAACCATGTTGGGAGGTAGTACTTCTTACCACGATCATCACGGACGATGACGAGTGGCGGCGAGCGAAATAGCAGAAAGCTGCTGATCGACCGGATACTACCAACCGGAAACTCTTTACGGTTCATAACCCCAACCAGATTAATCAACCCGTCTTCTCGAATGGTCACTTGAACGGGAAGTCGCAGCAAAGAAAACCAACAAATCATGAGAATGGCCATGGTGCTCAACGAAGCGATCGCGATATTGGCGAAACAGGTTAAGATTCCACCACCGATCGACACGCCGGAAAACCACCCGGCCACCGGCTTCAGCGCCGGATGCGCCAGCGCCGGTGTGAACACGTCGATCCCGGGCCAGTCGGGCATCGGCCCCTCGCCGAGGGTGACGCGGAACAGGAAGCCGCAGCGGGCGCCCTGGGCGCCGCAAGTGCACGATCAACAACGACGACCAGATCGTTGATATCAAATGGTTTTGGCAGGTACTCGTAGGCCCCGAGCTCGGTCGCCTTGATCGCCGTCAACAAGGTGCTGTGGGCGCTCATCACGACGATCGGCAGTTCCGGTCGCAGGCGCTTGATGCGGGGCAGCAGGTCGAGGCCGTTCTCGTCGGGCATCACCACGTCGGTGATCACCAGGTTGCCCTCGCCGTTCGCGACCCAGCGCCACAGCGTCGCCGCGTTGCCGGTGGTGCGCACGTCGTGGCCCTGGCGGGCGAGCGCTTGGTTGAGCACCGTGCGGATCGCCCTGTCGTCGTCGGCCACCAGTATGGTCGCGCCGGACATCAGACCGCCTCGCCATCGGAGTGCAACGGCAACAATACGCGGAACTCGGTGCGCCCTGGCTCGCTATCGAACTCGATGCCGCCGCCGTGCTCGGCGACGATCTTGGCGGCCAGCGAAAGCCCGAGGCCGGTGCCGCCCGCCTTGCCGGAGACAAAGGGATCGAACAGATGCGCCTTCAGGTCCTCGGGCACGCCGCCGCCGTTGTCCCGGACGCTAACGACAAGGGGCAGGCGCTGCCGGCCGTTTCCGCCCGCCAGCGACAGGCGCAAACCGGGCTCGAATTTGGTCGCCAGAATGATTTCGCCGCCGCCTTCGGGCATCGCTTCCGCCGCGTTCTTGACCATGTTGAGAAGCACCTGCACGAGCTGGTCGCGGTTGCCGAACACCGGCGGCAGCGAAGGGTCGTAACGCTCGACGAAGCGCACGTTGCCGCCGAAGCTGCTCTGCACCAGCCGGCGCACGTGATCGAGCACCTCGTGGATGTTGACCGGGGTGCGCTCGACCGGATGGTCGTTGGAGAACATCTCCATGCGGTCGACAAGGCGGCAGATGCGGTCGGTCTCCTCGGTGATGAGCCGCGTGAGTTCGCGGTCGGCGAGGCTTGCGTTCTGCTCGAGAAGCTGGGCGGCGCCGCGAATGCCCGAGAGCGGGTTCTTCACCTCGTGCGCCAGCGCCGCGGCGATCCCGGCGACCGACCGCCCGGCGCCGAGGTAGCTGAGCTGGCGGTCGAGCTTTTGCGCGATGGTCCGCTCGCGCAGCCCCACCAGCACCCAGCCCGCGGCGTCGGGTATCGCCGTCACCTGGGCGTCGACGGTACGCGCCCGGCGGTGCGGCGACAACATATCGACGCCGTACTCGGTGACCGCGGCGAGGCCGTCGCGCACCTTGGCGACCAGCGCCAGAAGCGGGCTGTCGAACTGGACCAGTTGATCGAGGCGCCGGTCGCGCAGGATGCCGGCGCCGGCCTCGAAGAACTGCTCCGCCGCCGGGTTGACGTAGCGCACGATATCGTCGCCGTCGACCAACACCACCGGGTCGGGCAGCGCGCGCACGATGGCGTCGCTGTCGGGCGCGCTGTCCCGCGCCGCCTGGTGCTTGCGCTTCCTCGCAGCGGCCGTCGCCGCTCCGGCCGTCACGCCGGCCGTCACGCCGCTTCCCGCTCGATAAGCGGCCGGTAGAAGGCGAGGATCGCGCGCCGCGCCGCGTCCGACTCGCCGATCCGGTTGAAGCTCTGCCGGAACGCGGCCGAGCGGGGCAGACCCTTGGTGTACCAGCCGATGTGCTTACGCGCCATGCGCACCGCGAGCTCGCGGCCGTAATGGCCGAGCATGTCCTCGAAGTGCTCGAGCAACAGCGCGAGCTGACGCACCAGCGGCGGGTCGGGCAGGCGCTCGCGCGTGCGCAGGAAGTGGCCGACCTGCTTCGGGAACCACGGCCGGCCGCAGGCGCCGCGCCCGATCATCGCGCCGTCGGCCGCCGAGCGGCGCACCGCCTCGGCCGCCACGTCGAGGCTGTCGATGTCGCCGTTGACGATGACGGGGATCGAAACCGCTTCCTTGACCTGGCGCACGAAGGCCCAGTCGGCGGCGCCGTCGTAGAACTGGCAGCGGGTGCGCCCGTGCACCGAGATCATGCGAATGCCGTTCTCCTCGGCGATGCGCGCGAGGCGCGGCGCGTTGCGGTGGGCGTCGTCCCAGCCCAGGCGCATCTTGAGGGTCACGGGCAGGTTCACCGCCCTGACCGTGGCCGCCATGATCTTCGCGGCGTGGGTCTCGTCGCGCATCAGCGCCGAGCCGGCATGGCCGTTGATGATCTTCTTCACCGGGCAGCCCATGTTGATGTCGATGATCGCCGCCCCCCGGTCCTCGTTGAGCCGCGCCGCCTCGGCCATCACCTCGGGCTCGCAGCCCGCGAGCTGCACCGCCATCGGCTGTTCCTCGGGGCAGTGGGCCGCCATCTTCATCGTCCGCCGCGTGGCGCGAACCATCGCTTGGCTCGCGATCATCTCCGAGACCACGAGCCCGGCGCCGCAGCGCTTGACCAGGCGGCGGAACGGCATGTCGGTCACCCCCGACATCGGCGCCAGGATCACCGGCTCGGCAAGCGTTATGGGACCGATGGAGACGGTCATGGCCAAGATGGTTCGCTGTGTGCTTAAAATTTGGGCAAATTTACTGCGCGGGCGCGCCCGACGCAAGCGTCATTCGACGCCGCGCCGCGAATCACGCTAGGCCAACAGCACGTCGGTCACGAACTTGACCCCGGGGTAGGCAAGCGTCAGCAACAGATAGGCCAGCAGCACGAAGCGCGCGGCGCGGCGGCCGCGCACGCCGGTGCGCTGATGGGCGATCAGCAGCAGGCCGATGACGACGAAGGCCAGCGCCGCGAACAGCGTCTTGTGGCCGAAGGCGAACAGCCGCCCGTCGATGACGTACTGGGTGGCGACGCCGGTGAGCAGCCCGGCGCCGAGCACCAGCTCGCCGGCGGCCAGGAGCCGGAGCTGAAGCTCCTCGCAGTCGGCCACGGACGGCAACAGCCGGGTCAGGTCGCCAGGCTTCTTGCGCTTGAGCGCCCGCTCCTGCAGCACGACGGCGAGGGCCGAGACCGCCGCGATGGTCAGCAGCGCGTAGGTCAGCACCGAAGCGACGATATGGACGATCAGCCAAGCCGGCGGCACCGCCTCGGGCAACGGCCGCTCGGGCGCCTGCGCCCACACCGTGGCGACGACGGCGAGCAGCAGCAGGTAGGGCAGCAGCAGGGGCGTCAGGCGCCAGGCCTGGGCCGAGGCCGCCGCCAACACCACGAAGACGACCAGGCTGGTCGAAATGCTCACCCAAAGCGCCGCCGAGAGACCGGTGTGCCAGCCCGCGGCGAACAGCGTGACCGCCCACGACAGCGCGCCCGCGGTCGCCACCCCCAAGACGGCCCAGAACACCAGGTCGCGCCCACCGCGGGAGCGCAGGTGCAGCAGCGCCGCAGGCACCAGCGCCACCAAGGCCGCGACGTTGAAGAGCATGCCGCGCAGCATGGCCCACTATAGCCCCGCGCCGGGCGCTTTGCCCAGCGCCGGGACGCGCCCTTGGCAAGGCCCCGGCCGCGGTCTAGGCTGCGCCGCGAGCCGCCCGCGCGCCCCCGCAGCAACCACGAGATTCGCTCCACCGATGGCAAAGACGATCGCACTCGTGGTCGCGGCCGGACGCGGCCGGCGCTTCGGCGCCGAGCTGCCCAAGCAGTACATCGCCGTCGCCGGCCGGCCCCTGCTCTACCACAGCGCCGCGGCGTTCGCGCGCCACCCCAGGGTGGACGCCGTGCGCGTGGTGATCCACCCCGACGACCGCGCCCGCTATGACGCCGCCGTCTCGGGGCTCGGCCTGCTCGACCCGGT
>JADFMW010000187.1 GCA_022563655.1 Pseudomonadota bacterium | reverse complement strand
TGGTAGAAGCGGTTCTTCGCCGTGACGGGACCGATCTTCACCGGTTCGAAGAGAATGTCGAAACGCGGATCCCTTGTCATTGCGGTCTCCTCCCAGGGTATGAGCCAGCGCCGCGCCGCAAGGCGCGCCGCCTCCATCCCCCGACGGCCGGCGGCGGACCAACCGTACGCCCAACGACCACGACGTTGGAAGAGGCGAGATGGCCGTCGATGCGACGCGCCGGCTCTATCTCGCCACCGCGAGCGGAGAATTCAAGTAAAACGCCTTTATAGCGACGTTTCGTCCTTCCCGTGATGGGTATCACAGGGACTCTTCGTAATTTTCACTGAATTAGTGACGCGGATCACAAATATAGACGAATTCTCTTAATCAATTGTGACGACCATCATTTTGTCAGCATCGATTTTCCCTATGATGATGGCATTCCTAGCGAGGTAACTATTGGAGGGCCACAATGTTTAACTTCTTCGGCACCGTTATTGACGCGATCACGTGGTTCCTCGCGACCGGCTGGGACATCTGGAGCAGCCTCTTCGCACCGCTTCCCTACGGCGACCCCTACATCGCCACCGCCGCGGCCCTGATCGCCTGCTACATGGCCGGCAAGGTCATCAACCCCGGCTACCGGGTCTATTGATCGCCCGCCCGCCGGCCGGCGGGATTCAGGCAAATTCATCCGAGACTTCGCAACCATCGATGACCGCCAGCGGGGAATCATGATCCGAGCAGGCAATCATTCATCCGGCGCCACGCTCCAGAGCATCCTGGCGGGCGCCTTCGCGTTTTCGTGATTCAGGCTCCCGGGGCGCCGGCGACCCTCATGTCAGTGGGCTCCAGCGATGGGTTGGGCGTGGCCTCGGCCGCCGCCGCCCGGGCCGCGGCTTCGAGCCCCACAGGCGTCGCCGCGACGGCGAAGCCAGCCAGCGACAGCAGGCTGATCAGCAACCACACCTCGGGCTCGTGAACCCGGCCTTCGGCGACGCCGCTCATGCGCAAATCGGCGAAGCCATGGAGCTGCACCCAGATGAGGTGGGCGAGGCGCATGGATTCGGTACGCCCGACCATGGGCCGGTCGAGCTCGCACGCCCGGGCCGCGGCCTGGATGAGGGTTGCCGGGTATTCGATCATGGCGCCGACCACCGCCTCGTACGGGTCGGTGGGCGCGCCCGGCGCCTGGACGAAGAGGTGGCGGTAGACCGCGGGGTGGGCCTCGGCGAAATCGAGGTAGGCGCAGGACCGGCGAATCAGCCGCGCGGCATTGCTGTAGGGCTCGAGATTGGCGAAGCCGGGCGCGTCGGGGTTTTCCTCGGCCTCGACGACCCAGGCTTGCAGGCGCGCCGATTCGCGCAGCCGCACTTGGTGAAATATCTCCTCGACACCGCCCGGGAAATGGCGGTAGAGCGCGCCGGGGGCGCAGCCGAGCGCGCGCGAAAGCGAGCGCAGCGACCAGTCGGCCGCGTTGGCGTCGGCGTCGATGATCAGCCGCTCGGCCGTATCGACGATCGCCTCGGGCGTGAGCGTCGATTGCACGGTGCCAGCCATGATGCCAATTTCACCCCACTCGGGTTAACAACACGTTAATACTTCTTAGCGTTTGCAACGCCGTAACAGGGGTTCAAGGCTTGCGTTCCCGGGGCCGGCGAGGCTTCAATGGCGGCCCGGCCGCGATCACAACGCGGAACCGGCGGCAAGGGGGAAGGCGGGTAAAGAAGCTGGAGGTCCGTGATGGTCGCCAGGAAGCTCTTGATGATGGAGTGCCAGTGTTCCGTTGCGAGATCGATTCGCCCGTTGCACACATGACAAATCGTTTGCGGGTGCGTCATGAGCCAACGGACGGTCTGCGTCGTCTCCTTGCCGCAGCTCGGGCAAGGAACCGGGAATTGGACGGCTTTCTGAAGTTCGGTGTGGATCATGCGATTCATCTAACCTCACGTGTTATGCCGGGTATGCAATCGTCGCTTTTTACCCGCCGAAACGGTCCCAGATTGCCGCCAGCTCGCCGTGGTTCTCGGCGAAGATGGCGAACAGCGCCGGATCGAAGTGGCCCGCCGGGTCGAGCCGCTCGTCGCCGTTGAGGATGATGTGGCGGGCCGTTTCGTGGTCGAAGGCCGGCTTGTAGCAGCGCTTGGCCCGTAGCGCGTCGTAGATGTCGGCCAGCGCCACGATGCGCGCCGACATGGGGATCTGCTCGCCCTTGAGGCCGTTGGGATAGCCGCTGCCGTCCCACTTCTCGTGATGGGAAAGCGCGATGTCGGCGGCCATGCCCAGGCGATCCGTATCAGCCAGGATCTGGTGCCCGTAGACGGGGTGGAGGTTCATCTCGTCGCGCTCGTCGGGCCCCAGCGGTCCGTTTTTCTTGAGCACGCTGGTATCGATGCTCATCTTGCCGACGTCGTGGAGCTGGGCGCTGAAACTGATTTCATCGCAAAAACTGCCGGACATGCCGAGCTTGCCGGCGATGAAATAGCTGTACTGGTTGGTCCGAATGATGTGATTGGCGGTGTCCGGATCGTGGATTTCGGCGCCGCGGGCCAGCATGTTGATGGCCAGCATGAAGGCCTCTTCGGTCTCGCTTTGCAGCGCCACGATGTGCTTGCGCTGCTCTCTGAGTTCGTCGTTGCGGTTGTGCAGCGCGGCATTGGCGTCGACGATATGCTGGTGCATCAGGGCCCGCTCGATGGCCGAGCCGAGCACCCGCTTGACGGGCAGGATCAGCGCCTTCTCCTCGGCAGTGAACGGCAAGGCTTCGACACAGGCGATGCCGCGCCGGTTGATGAGCTGGACCACGCCGATGACGTCGCCGTCGTAGTTCTTGAGCGCGAAGCACATCATCGAACGGCTGCGGTAGCCCGTCCTCTCGTCGTATCCGGCATTGAAGCTGTAGAGCCGGCCGGTGGGAATCGCGTAGAGGTCGTCGATGATCAGCGTCTCGCCCGTCGCCGCCACGTAGCCCGCGATCGAGTCGGTGTCGACGGGGATGGCGAAATCGGTGAGCTCGAGCGGAAGCACGTCGTTCTGCACGCTCGCCGCCTCGAGCCGGCGACCAATGCCGTCGCGCCGGACGATGAAGATGCTGCCCGCCTCGGCGCGGGTGATCTCACGGCTCTTGCGCAAAATGTCCGCGATCAGTTCGCTAGCCGCCTTGCGCGGCGTCTGCTCCATGATCTCGAAGAATTCCATGAGCACGTCGTGCCGGGCGGACGCGACGCGGTCGACGGCGAGCGGCGCGCCATTGCCGATCACGCCAGGGCCGGTCACGACTGGTGTGTCGCGCCGGGTTTCGCTGGACATTCGGTCATCGACGCGGGTGTCGCAGTCGAACGGCGCGCCGCAATCCGAATCGTGCACCAGATTCAGCATGGGAAAGTCTTGTTTCACTGTCGGGTTCCCTTGTTCCGGGCGCTGTCCGGCCCCTCTGGTTGGTTCAACGGACGGTTGGTTCGGATCCCGCTGCCCGGCCGGGACGTCCCGTCTTCGCGCGTGATCTCTCGAATTTCGGCGATCGCCAGGGTCGCGATGTCACGAAACTTTTCGAATTTCCCGTTGCCCGGATCGATCAGGTTGGAGAGCCGCGAATAGGTCTCTGGCACCCAGATCTCTCGATCTTCCTCGTGGACCCGCCGGATGCCGAAGCAAATGCCTTCGCGCTCCTCGGGGGAAAGTTTGCCGATGAGGTTCTTGGTCGCCCACACGGCGCCATAGCGAGCAAAGTCGCTGAGCCGGCCAGCATGGTTGATGGTGTCGCCGAGCACCGTGAACTCGACGGTGGTCGCAGTGCGGTAGGTGCCGAACCACTCCTCGCCTTCGTTGAGCCCGATGTTGAGGTAGAGCTCGTTGACCCACTGCTTGCGTAACTGCCAATCCTTGCTCAGCTTGCGCATGGCGTGCTTGATCTCGTCGGCGGCATAGAGCGCGTTGAGCAGGTAGTTGCAGTCGGGCTGGGGGAAGAAATAGGCGACCATGCCATCGCCGGCGTGCTTGCCCTGCATCGCGTGATACTTGCGCAGCACCGTCTCGCAGGTCTGCCAGCCCTGGTTGATCAGCTCGAAGTACTCCTCGGGCGGCAACTCGGTGCAGATCTTCAGAGAATCCTGCAAATCAGCGACCAGCGCACAGACGGGGGTGAGGATGGGTTGGCGACACTTGACCACGCCGCGGATGAGCTGGTCGCGCCGCGACAACAGCTCGAGGAAGGATTCCGACGGGGCCTTCGCCGGCTGGTGGATGAACAGCACCCCTTCGCGGAAGAACGAGGCGAAGACCGTGTGCCACTCGGGCTCGCTGTCGGCCGGCGCCAGGTTGAGGTGGACCTTGGCCAGCACGCCGGACTGCGCCGGCTCGGTCTCGTCGTAGAGCGCTTCGAGAAATTCGAGGTCGTCGACGGCGATATCGGCGTGCGCCTTGGCGAGCGAATCCTTGGGCAAGCGGATCTTGGCGATCGAGAGCTGGAAGGCGAGCAGCGCCGGCCGGTCGATCCAGGGCCGCACGATCGGCGAGTTGAACATCAGCTTGAACAGGCTGCGCGTCTCGATCTCGGGCTCGAGCTCGGCGTCGAGCCCGAACAGCGCGCTCGCCGCCGTGTCGTTGCACCACTCGACGAGAAAATTGTAGTTGACCATGTAGGCCGGCTCGTCGAGCGCATCGAGGGTCAGGCGCACGCCGCCGTCGCCGCGCGGCGCCGGCGCCGCCTTGGGCGCCTTGGCGGAAGGAGAGGGGGCCGCGGGCCGTGCCGCCCGAGCGGGAGGAGTCTCGGGGGGAGGTTGGGCACCGGCCGCGGCCCCCAGG
>JADFMW010000014.1:16825-21492 GCA_022563655.1 Pseudomonadota bacterium | reverse complement strand
CGCTCGAACAGGGTGAAGGCGTCGGCGGTCGCGCCTGCGAAGCCGGCGAGGATGCGCCCGTCGCCGAGGCGGCGGATCTTGCACGCGTTGGCCTTGACCACGGTGTCGCCCATGCTCACTTGGCCGTCGCCGGCGATGACGATGGCGTCGCCCTTGCGCACGCACAGGATCGTGGTGCCATGCCAGGGCGTCGGGTTGGATGGGGGCATCGGTCCTCGAATGAAACGGCTTGCGCTAGAACGTCGGCCCTCGGCCGGCACGCCACCATGTGGGTGTTCGCGGCGCGCCGTCAAGGGCGGCGTCCCGTATTGCCCGGCGCGGTCGCGGGTTGTGCGGCGGACGCGGGCAGACCCGCCGCCATCCCGCCCCGACGACGGGAATCGGCCGCTGGCGATTCCGCCGGGTTCCTGTTACAACGGCGTCGCTTTTCCGGCGCGAGCGATGAGGAGCGTCCCATGCGCAAGGCAAGCGTCGAGCGCGCAACCAAGGAGACGAGCGTTACCGCAACCGTCAACCTCGACGGCTCGGGCGCCTACGACGTATCCACCGGCATCGGCTTTCTCGACCACATGCTCGAGCAGCTCGCGCGCCACAGCCTGATCGACATCACCTTGCGCGCCAAGGGCGATTTGCACATCGACTTCCACCACACCACCGAAGACACGGCGATCGTTCTCGGCGAGGCGGTCGCCAAGGCGCTCGGCGAGCGCAGAGGCATCACTCGGTACGGCGCCGCGACGATCCCGATGGACGAGACGTGCACGCGCGTGGCGGTCGACGTCTCGAACCGGCCATACCTCGTATGGAAGGTGAACTTCACCAGGCCCAAGCTCGGCGACATGGACACCGAGCTGTTCAAGGAGTGGTTCAAGGCCTTCGCCCAGCACGCCGGGCTCACGCTCCACGTCGAGACCGTGTACGGCGAGAACAGCCACCACATCGTCGAGAGCTGTTACAAGGGGCTGGCGCGGGCGCTGCGCCAGGCGATTGAAATCGATGCGCGGCAGGCGGGCGAGGTGCCCTCCACCAAGGGGGTTCTCGGCGGTTCGCCGGCGGCGGACGCGGGCTGAAGGTGCGCATCTACACCGTGCACGTCGATCCGATCTCGGCTTTCGCCGACCAGGGCGCCGTTCTGGTGCGCGAGGGCTTCTGCTGGCCGGCGGCGCTGTTCACCGTAATTTGGACGCTCTATCACCGGCTGTGGGGCGGGGCGCTGGTCCTCGTCGCGGTCAATGCCGGCTTCGCCGTGGCGACGACGTGGTGGGAGGTCGATCCGGTGGGCCAGGCCGCGGTTCTGGCCGGCTTCCTGGCGTTGGTCGGTTACACCGCCAACGACTGGCGCCGCGGCGGTCTCGCCCGGCGCGGCTATGTGCTCGCCGGCGTGGTGGCCGGCCGCGACCTGACCGCGGCCGAGCAGCGCTTCTTCGACCGCGAGTTCGCCACGGCGCCGTGACGGTCGTCATCGTCGACTACGGCCGCGCGGGCAACCTCCGCTCGGTGGCCTCGCTGTTCGAGCGCGCCGCGGCGACCGGCGGGTCGGGGGCGCGGATTGTCGTCAGCGGAGAGGCCGAGGCCGTGCGTGCGGCAGACCGCATCGTGCTGCCCGGGCAAGGCGCCTTCGGCGACTGCAAGTCCGGCCTCGCGGCGCGCCCCGGGCTCATCGAGGCGCTCTTCGAGGCGGTCATCGACCGCGGCCGGCCGTTCCTCGGTATTTGCGTCGGCATGCAGCTGACGGCCACGCGCGGGCTGGAGCACGGCGAGCACGAGGGCTTCGGCTGGATTCCCGGCGAGGTGGTGCGGCTCGCGCCCGCCGGCGACGGACTGGGGGGCCGCCCGTACAAGGTGCCGCACATGGGCTGGAACGAGCTTGACCTTTGCGCCCCCGACCATGCGCTGCTTGCCGGCATCGCCTCCGGCGCGCATATGTATTTCGTGCACAGCTATCACCTGCGCTGCGAGGACGACGCCGACGTGCTGGCGACCACCGACTATGGCGGGCCGGTCACCGCGATGGTCGCGCGCGGCAACGTCGCCGGCGTAGAGTTCCACCCCGAGAAGAGCCAGGCCGTGATCGATGATGACGCCGGCCTGCGCCTGATCGCCAACTTCTTCGCTTGGAAACCATGACCTCCATCACCGCCGAACGCATCAACGAGTTCCGGCGCGCTGACCTCAACGATCTGTGCGACGCCACCGAGGCCGCCATCCGCGACGGCAACGGCTTCGGCTGGCTCGAACCGCCGCCGAGGCCCCGGCTCGAGGCCTATTGGCGCGGCGTTCTCGTGGTTCCCGAGCGCGAGCTGTTCATCGGCCGGCTCGACGGCACCATCGCCGGTTCCGCCCAGCTCGTGAAGCCGACGTCAAACCAGGAGGCGCGCGGCTTCGCTGCGACTCTCTCGACCCATTTCGTTGCGCCGTGGGCGCGCGGCCACGGCCTTGCCCGCGCCCTGGTCGAGGCGGTCGAAGTCGCCGCGCGCGTTGGCGGGTTCGAGACTCTCAACCTCGATGTCCGTGAAACCCAAGAGGCGGCGCTCAAGCTCTACGAGAGCTGCGGCTACGAGCGCTGGGGCACCTTGCAGAGCTATGCCCGGGTCGACGGTCGGATGATCTCAGGTCATTTCTACGTCAAGAGGTTTGAGTGATCCTGTTCCCGGCGATCGACCTCAAGGACGGCGCCTGCGTGCGCCTGTGGCGGGGCGAGATGGCGCGGGCCACCGTGTATTCGACCGATCCGCCGGCTCAGGCGCGCGCCTTCGCCGCGGCCGGCTGCCGCTGGCTGCACGTCGTCGACCTCGACGGCGCGATCGCCGGCCGGCCGGTCAACGGCGACGCGGTCGCGGCGATTCTCGAGGCTGTCGAGGTGCCGGTGCAGCTCGGCGGCGGCGTACGCGACCTGGTGACCGTCGAGGCGTGGCTTGAGAAGGGGGTCGAGCGGGTGATCATGAGCACCGCGGCGGTGCGGGAGCCCGAGCTGGTGCGCGCGGCGTGCCGCGCCTTCCCCGGGCGCGTCGCCGTCGGGATCGACGCCCGCAACGGCCGGGTCGCGGTCGATGGCTGGGCCACGACCTCGGGTCTCGATGCGCGGCGGCTGGCGCGGCGTCTCGAGGACGCCGGCGTCGCCGCGATCATCTACACCGACATTACCCGCGACGGCACGCTCGCCGGCGTCAACCTCGCGGCCATCGAGAGCCTCGCCGAGGCGTTGACGACCCCGCTGATCGCCGCCGGCGGGGTGGCCTCGCTCGACGACCTCAGGGCGCTGAAAGGGCTCGAAAGCGCCGGCGTCGCCGGGGTCATCGTCGGGCGCGCGTTCTACGACGGGCGCATCGACCCCGGGGCGGCGCTCGCGCTGATGGCGGCCTGAGGCTGAGGCGCTGCTCAAGGTTCGCATCATCCCCTGTCTCGACGTCGACGCCGGCCGCGTCGTCAAGGGCATCAACTTCGTCGATCTCGTCGACGCCGGCGACCCGGTCGAGCAGGCTCGCGTCTACGACGCCCAAGGAGCCGACGAGCTGTGCTTCCTCGACATCACGGCGACGCACGAGGGCCGCGAGACGCTCTACGACGTGGTCGCCAGCACCTCCGAGCAGTGCTTCATGCCGCTCACCGTGGGCGGCGGCGTGCGCACGGTCGCCGACATCCGCAAGCTGCTACTCGCCGGCGCCGACAAGGTGGCGATCAACACCCAGGCGGTGAAGCGCCCCGAGTTCGTGGCCGAGGCGGCGGAGAAGTTCGGCTCCCAGTGCATCGTCGTCGCCATCGACGCGAAGCGGACAGGCCATGATCTCACGCGTGACCAGGCCGGCCGCTTCGAGGTGTTCACTCACGGCGGGCGCGCGGCCACCGGGCACGAAGCGGTCGCATGGGCGCGGCGCATGGCGGCGTTGGGCGCGGGCGAGATTCTTCTGACCTCGATGGACCGCGACGGCACCAAGCTGGGCTTCGACATCGAGCTGACGCGCGCGGTCGCCGACGCGGTGCCCGTGCCCGTCATCGCGTCGGGCGGCGTCGGCACGCTCGACCACCTGGTCGAGGGAATCCACGAGGGTCGCGCCGACGCCGTGCTCGCCGCCTCGATCTTCCACTTCGGCGTCTACACCATCTCCGAGGCCAAGGAGCACATGCGCGCCGCCGGCATCCCGGTGCGGCAGTAGCCGGCCTTAAGCGCCGGGCTCAACGCTCCTTATCGCTGATCTGGGCCTCGTCGAACGTCGCCATGCCGGAGTGCGCCCGGACCGCCGCCCGCACCACTCCTGCGGCGAGGGTGGCGCCGGTGCCCTCGCCCAAGCGCATGTCGAGGTCGAGCAGCGGCCGCTTGTCCAGGCGCTCGACGAGGCGGCGGTGGCCCGGCTCGGTCGAGAGATGGGCGACGAGGCAGTGGTCGAGCGCCGTCGGCTCGGCCGCGTGCAGCACGGCGGCGGCGGCGGTGCACACGTAGCCGTCGAGCAACACCGGCACGCGCCCGAGCCGGGCGGCCAGCACCGCTCCGACGATCGCGGCGAGTTCGCGCCCGCCGACCCGGCGCAGCGCCTCGAACGGATCGCCCAGCCTGCCCGCGTGGGTCGCCATCGCCGCCTCGACCGCCGCCCTCTTACGCCCGAGGCCTTGCGCGTCGACCCCGGTGCCTGGTCCGATCCAGGCGTCCGCGGGGCCGCCGAACAAGGCGC
>JADFMW010000014.1:0-16815 GCA_022563655.1 Pseudomonadota bacterium | reverse complement strand
TGGCGATGCCCATCTCGCCGAGGCACAAAAGGTCGATGTCCGGCTCGACCGCCGCCGCGCCCTGGGCGACCGCGGCGGCGCATTCGGCGTCGTCCATCGCGGCGGCCACGGTGAAATCGGCGGTGGGCGCATCGAGCGCCAGCGGCACCACCTTGAGGCGCGCGCCGACCGCGGCGCAGATCTGGTTGATCGCGGCGCCGCCGGCCTCGAAGTTGGCGACCATCTGGGCGGTGACTTCGGCCGGATACGCCGAGACGCCGCGCGCCGCGACGCCGTGGTTGGCGGCGAAGACGCAGGTGAGCAGCGACTCGGCGCGCGGCGGGTGCCGGGCTTGCCAGGAGGCGGTCCAGGCGGCAAGCCGCTCGAGCCGGCCGAGCGCGCCCGGCGGCTTGGTGAGCCGCGCTTCGCGCGCAGCCGCCTGCTCCGCCGCCCGGCGGTCGGGGCCAGGAAGCCGCGCCGCGAGGCGGCGCACGTCGTCTAGGGTGGTGACAGCCGGCAGCTCGGGCACGACGAATCCTCGGCGTTCGAAGCGGGATACGATTGCCTGGATCGGCGCGGCGCGCAATACCCCGAGTGCTGCCCGCTATGGCGATCTCGCGCCGGCTGTATTACGCTGAGCGTCCCCGAACGCAACCGGAAGGCTAACGCCCGCGATGTATTACGAGCCCGGCCGCATGGACCATGGATTGCGCCACGACCCTTTCAAGAGCCTCGTGGTGCCGCGCCCGATCGGTTGGATATCGACCCTCGGCCGCGACGGCGTCGCCAACCTGGCGCCTTACAGCTTCTTCAACGCCGTCTCCACCAACCCGCACGTGGTGATGTTCTGTCCCGGCGCCCGCCGGTCGCCGGACCCGCACAAGGACTCGCGCCGCAACGCCGAGGAGACCGGCGAGTTCGTCGTCAACATCGTTACCGAAGCCCTGCGCGAGCAGATGAATCTCACATCGGCCGAGTTCGCCCCGGGCGTCGACGAGATGGCCCGCGCGGGCCTCAAGCCGCTTCCCTCGCGGCGGGTCAAAGCGCCGCGCGTGGCCGGCTCGCCGATTCATTTCGAATGCGTCTACCTCCAGACCGTGGTGCTGCCGTCGGACGACCCGGTGACCGCCGCCGCCATCGTGCTCGGCCAAGTGGTCGGCATCCACATCGACGAGGCCGTCATGACCGACGGCATGATCGACATGAGCAAGTTCCGGCCCATCGCCCGGCTCGGCGGCATGGACTACACCGTGGTCGACAACGTTTTCACCATGAACCGGCCCGATCCGAGCGCCTAGAGCGCTACGCCGCGGCGCCCCATGGTCACGTTCCCCGCCCTCTTCGTCTCGCACGGCCCGCCGACGATGGCGCTCGATCCGGGCCCGTGCCCCGATTTCCTGCGCCGGCTCGGCGCCGAGCTCGACCCGCCCGAGGCGATCTTGTGCGTCTCGGCCCACTGGGAGACCGCCCGGCCGCGCCTCGGCGCCGCCGAGGAGCCCGCGACCATTCACGATTTCCACGGCTTTCCCGAGGCGCTGTACCGCCTGCGCTACCCGGCGCCGGGCGCGCCCGACCTCGCGCGCCGGACCGAAGCACTGCTCGCCGCCGCCGGGTTCGACTGCGCCACCGACCCGGAGCGCGGCCTCGACCATGGCGCCTGGGTGCCGCTGACGCTGATGTATCCCGAGGCCAAGACGCCGGTGACGCAGCTCTCGATTCAACCGAGGGAACGCGGCGCCCATCACCTGGCGCTGGGGCGGGCGCTCGCCCCGCTGCGCGCCGAGGGCGTGCTGGTCATGGCCAGCGGCAACGCGACCCACAACCTAAGCGAGCGTGGCGTTCGCGATGCTCCGGCCGCGGCCTGGGCGCAAGCGTTCGACGACTGGCTGGCGGCGGCGGTCGAGGCGGGCCGCGCGGACGACCTTGTCAATTACCTGGAGACGGCGCCCGAGGCGGCGCGCAACCACCCTACTCCCGACCACTACCTGCCGCTGCTCGTCGCCCTCGGCGCCGCCGGCCCCGGTGCGCGCGGGCGTAGATTGCACGCGAGCTTCACATACGCCACCCTGAGCATGGCGGCGTTTTCGTTTGCGTGAACCTTTGCCGAAGCGACGGTGATGTGAGGGAAACATGCTGATCGGCGTACCCAAGGAGATCAAGACGCACGAGTACCGCGTCGGCTTGACCCCGTCGAGCGTGCGCGAGTTGGTGCACCACGGTCACGAGGTCGTCGTGCAGACCGCCGCCGGGCACGCGATCGGCCTCGACGACGAGCACTACATCGCGGCCGGCGCGCGGATCGTCGAGGCCCCCGACGAAGTCTTCGCGACGGCCGACATGGTGGTCAAGGTCAAGGAACCGCAGCCCGGCGAGTGCCAAATGCTGCGCGAGGGCCAGGTTCTGTTCACCTACCTCCACCTCGCGCCCGACCCCGAGCAAACCAGGCTGCTGCTGGAATCGGGCTGCGTCGCCATTGCCTACGAGACGGTCACCGACGACGCCGGCGGCCTGCCGTTGCTGACGCCGATGAGCGAGGTGGCGGGGCGCATGGCGATACAGGCCGGCGCCCATTGCCTTGAAATGGAGCAAGGCGGCCGCGGCACGCTGCTCGGCGGCGTGCCGGGCGTCGCCGCCGCCGACGTCGTGATCCTCGGCGGCGGCGTCGTCGGCGCCAATGCCGCCCGCATGGCGATGGGCCTCGAGGCGCGGGTCACCGTCATCGACAAGTCGCTGCGTCGCCTCCAGGAGCTCGAGATGCAGTTCGGGGCGACGCTGAACACCATCTTTTCGACCGTCAGGGCGATCGAGGAGCACGTCGCTGAAGCCGACCTCGTGGTCGGGGCGGTGCTGGTGCCAGGGGCCGAGACCCCTAATTTGATCACGCGCGAGATGGTCGCCAACATGAAGCGCGGTTCGGTCATCGTCGACGTCGCCATCGACCAGGGCGGCTGCACCGAGACCAGCCGGCCGACGACCCACGCCGAGCCCACCTACGTGGTCGACGAGGTCGTGCACTATTGCGTGACCAACATGCCCGGAGCCGTCTCGCGCACGTCCACCTTCGCGCTCAACAACGCCACGCTGCCCTTCGTCCTGGTGCTCGCTGACAAGGGCTACAAGCAGGCCCTGCTCGACGATCCGCATCTGTGCAACGGGCTCAACGTGCACCGCGGCAGCGTTGCCTACGAGGCGGTGGCCCGCGACCTCGGCCTCCCCTGGCGGCCGGCCCACGAGGCGTTGGGCGACTGAGCCGGAGGGCGAGCCGTGCAAGGCGCCGCGCGCCGTTTGTCGTCATGACCCGCGCCCGGGCCGCCGCGCCGAGATCGGCCGAGCGCGTGACCCGCATGATGGTCCAGTACCTGGAGATCAAGCGGGCGCATCCCGAGTGCCTGCTGTTCTACCGCATGGGCGACTTCTACGAGTTGTTCTTCGACGACGCCGTCGCCGCCGCCAGGGCGCTCGACATCACGCTGACGCGCCGCGGCAAGCACGACGGCGCCGACGTGCCGATGTGCGGCGTGCCCGTGCATGCCAGCGAGACCTACCTCGCGCGCCTGACGCGCAAGGGCTTCAAGGTCGCCATCTGCGAGCAGGTCGAGGATCCGGCCGAGGCGCGCAAGCGGGGCGGCAAGGCACTGGTCAAACGCGAGGTCGTGCGCCTTGTCACCCCCGGCACGCTGACCGAGGACGCTCTGCTCGACCCCCGCCGCCACAACTACCTGGCGGCCGTGGCCCGCGCCGCAAGCGGGCTGGCGCTCGCCTGGCTCGACATCTCGACCGGCGAGTTCAACGTCCAGCCGATCGCGCCCGAAGGGCTCGGCGCCGAGCTCGAGCGGCTTAAGCCGGGCGAGCTTCTCGTGCCCGACAACCTGCTCGAGCAGCCCGCGTTTTTCGAGCTGTTCGCCGAGTGGAAGGCGGCGCTGACGCCGCGGCCCGCGGCCTGTTTCGACAGCGCCGCCGGCGCGCGCCGCCTCAAGGCGCTTTACAAGGTGGCGGCGCTCGAGGCCTTCGGCGAGTTCGGCCGCGCCGAGCTCGGCGCGTGCGGCGCGTTGGTCGATTACATCGAGCTCACACAAAAGGGTCGGCTGCCGCGGCTCGCACCGCCACGGCGCGCGCCCGAGGACTCGGCCATGAGGATCGACGCGGCGACGCGGCGCAACCTCGAGCTGACCGCCGCGCTGTCGGGCGAGCGCGCCGGCAGCCTGCTCAGCGTCATCGACCGCACGGTGAGCGGGGCCGGAGCGCGCCTGCTGGCCGCCCGGCTCGCGGCGCCGCTCACCGACCCGGAGGCGATCAACCGCCGGCTCGACGCAGTCCAGTTCTTCCATGACGACGCCCGCCTGCGCGGCGAGGTGCGCGCCTGCCTGCGCCGGGTGCCGGACCTCGAAAGGGCGCTGGCGCGGCTGACGCTCGGCCGCGGCGGCCCGCGCGACCTCGCCGCCGTGCGCGACGCCCTGGGCCAAGCCGCGGCCTTGCGCGGCGCGTTGGCCAAGGCCGCGCTGCAGCCCGCGCCCGCGGCGGTCGCTGCCCTCGACACGGCGCTTGGCCACCACGACGCGCTGGTCGACCGCTTCACCCGGGCGCTGCGGCCCGATTTGCCGCTGATCGTCCGCGACGGCGGCTTTATCGCCCCCGGCTACGCCCCCGACCTCGACGAGCTCGTCACGCTGCGCGACGAGAGCCGCCGGCTCGTCGCCCGGCTCGAGGCGCGCTACCGCGAAGAGACCCGCATCGGCTCGCTCAAGGTGCGCCACAACAACGTGCTCGGCTACTTTGTCGAGGTCACCCCGACCCACGCCGACACGCTCTCCGAGCAGTTCATCCACCGCCAGACGCTGGCCAGCGCGGTGCGCTACACCACGGTCGAGCTGGGCGAGCTCGAATCCAAGATCAGCCGCGCCGCCGAGCGGGCGCTGGCGGTCGAGCTCAAGCTGTTCGAGGACCTCGTCGGCGAGGTCGCCGCCCGCGCCGACGAGATCGCCGGGGCGGCGCGCGCGCTCGCCGGGCTCGACCTCGCCGCCGCGCTGGCCGAGCTCGCGGTCGAGCGCAACTACACCCGCCCGTCGGTCGACAGCGGCCTTGGATTCTTCGTTCGCGCCGGGCGCCACCCGGCGGTCGAGGCGCTGGCGGCGGGCGGCGACGGCGCGGGACCGGGCGCTTTCGTCGCCAACGACTGCGACCTCTCGCCCGAGCGGCGGCTGTGGCTGGTCACGGGGCCCAACATGGCGGGCAAGAGCACGTTCTTGCGCCAGAACGCACTGATCGCCATTCTCGCACAGATGGGCAGCTTCGTGCCCGCCGAGGCGGCGCAAATCGGCGTCGTCGACCGCCTGTTCAGCCGCGTCGGCGCCGCCGACGACCTGGCGCGCGGCCGCTCGACCTTCATGGTCGAGATGGTCGAGACGGCGGCGATTCTCAACCAGGCGGGCGAGCGCTCGCTGGTCATCCTCGACGAGATCGGCCGCGGCACCGCCACCTTCGACGGCCTGTCGATCGCCTGGGCGACGGTCGAGCACCTGCACGAGGTCAACCGTTCTCGCACGCTGTTCGCCACCCACTACCACGAGCTCACGGCGCTGGCCGCGAAGCTTTCGGCGCTGGCGTGCCACACGATGCGGGTGAAGGAATGGCGCGGCGAAGTGGTGTTCCTGTACGAAGTGGCGCCGGGCGCCGCCGACCGCTCGTACGGCATTCACGTCGCCCGCCTCGCCGGCCTGCCGGGGGCCGCGATCGCGCGCGCCGAGCAGGTGCTCGGGACGCTCGAGCATGGCGAGCAGAGCGGCGACCTCGCGCGCCTGGCCGACGACCTGCCGCTGTTCGGCGCCGCTCACGGCGCGCCGGCGGTCGACGACCGCGCATCACCGGTGGACGAGGCCCTGGCCGGTGTCAACGCCGACGAGCTGACGCCCAAGGAGGCGCTCGAACTGATCTATCGTTTGAAATCTCTCGCCGGCGAGGGCACCTGATCGCTATGGCCGTGATCGCCGACACGCACGGCATCATCGACCGCGGGGCGTCGATGAGATCGTCTCGGCGCTGTTCGAGTTCGCCACGCTCACCGTCTACCCGAAGGCCAACCCGACGGCGGACGAGCGCATCTCGGTGGTCGCCGTGGGCGGGTACGGCCGCGGCGAGCTGGCGCCGCACTCCGACGTCGACCTCTTGTTCCTGTTGCCCAACAAGCCGACGCCCTGGATCGAGCAGGTGGTCGAGTACGTGCTCTACATGCTGTGGGACACGGGGCACACGATCGGCCATGCGACGCGCTCGCTCGGCGAGTGCATCCGTCGCGCCCGACGCGACTTGACCATTCGCACGGCGCTGCTCGAGGCGCGCTGCGTCACCGGCGACGAGGCGCTCTACGGCGCGCTGCGTCGCCGTTTCGCCGACCGGGTGGTGAAGCGCACGGGGCCCGCCTTCGTGCGCGCCAAGCTCGACGAACGCGAGCGGCGCCACCACCGCATGGGGGATTCGCGCTACGTGCTCGAGCCCAACATCAAGGAAGGCAAGGGCGGCCTGCGCGACCTGCACACGCTGTTCTGGATCGCCAAGTACCTTTACCGGGTCGACGGCGTCGCCGAACTTATCGAGCGCGGCGTGTTGACGGCCGAGGAGCACACCCGGTTCGCCAAGGCGCAAGAGTTCCTGTGGACCGTACGCTGTCACCTGCACTACCTCGCCGGCCGCGCCGAGGAGCGGCTGACCTTCGATGTCCAGCCCGAGATCGGCCGCCGCATGCGCTACACCGACCGTGCCGGCGCCAGCGGCGTCGAGCGCTTCATGAAGCACTACTTTCTGGTGGCCAAGGACGTCGGCGACCTGACGCGCATCTTCTGCGCGGCGATCGAGGCCGAGCACCACCGCAGCGCGCCCTTCAGCCTGTCGCGGCCCGGGCTGCGCCGGCGCGAGATCGAGGGCTTCGTCGTCGACGGCGGCCGTCTCACCGTGGCGTCCAAGGACGCCTTCGCAGCCGACCCGGCGGCGATGATCCGCCTGTTCCACGTCGCCGACAAGCGCAGCCTCGACATCCATCCCTGGGCGCTCCGCCTGATCACCCAAAACCTCAAGCGCATCGACGCGGGGTTGCGCGAGGACGGCGAGGCCAACCGTCTGTTCGTCGAGACGCTGACGTCGCGCAAGGATCCGGAAACGGCGCTGAGGCGCATGAACGAGGCGGGCGTACTGGGCCGCTTCATCCCCGACTTCGGCCGCGTCGTGGCGCAGATGCAGCACGACATGTACCACGTGTACACGGTCGACGAGCACACCATCCGCGCCATCGGCATGCTCGCCCAGATCGAGCGCGGCGAACTCGCAGACGAGCTTCCGCTCGCCACCGAGATCGTCGGCGAGGTGCTGTCGCGCCGGGTGCTTTACCTCGCGGTGCTGCTGCACGACATCGCCAAGGGCCGCGGCGGCGACCACTCCGAGATCGGCGCCGAGATCGCGCTCAAGCTGGGCCGGCGCCTCGGCTTCACTCCCGAGGAGACCGAGACCGTCGTATGGCTCGTGCGCGTCCACCTGCTGTTCAGCGCCACCGCGTTCAAGCGCGATCTCAACGACGCCAAAACGGTGAGCGACTTCGTCGCCGCCGTGCAGTCGCTGGAGCGCCTGCGCCTCTTGTTGGTGCTCACCGCGGCCGACATCCGCGCGGTCGGCCCCGGCGTGTGGAACGCCTGGAAAGGAGGGCTTTTGCGCCAGCTATACTACCTGGCGGCCGAGGTCATGTCGGGCGGCCACGCGGCCACGGCCAAGCGGCGGCGCGTCGAGGCCGCGAAAGACGCGCTCGGCGCCGCCCTCGCCGACTGGCCGAAAGCGGCGGTCGAGCGCCACCTCGAGCGTCTTTACCCGCCCTACTGGCTCAGCTTCGACACCGCTACCCACGTGCGCCACGCCGCGTTGATGCGCGACGCCGAGGGCGCGAGCGCGCCGCTCGCCCTGGAGAACGGCGTCAACCTCCGGCGCGAGGTCACCGAGGTGACCCTGTTCACCGCCGACCAGAACGGCCTGTTTTCGAAGGTGGTCGGCGCCATGGCGCTGGCCGGCGCGAGCATCGTCGACGCAAAGATTTTCACCACCAGCGACGGCATGGCGCTCGACGTCTTCTGGGTGCAGGACGTCCTGGGCGGGGCCTTCGAGCGGGCCGACAAGCTGGACCAGCTCACCAAGCTGATCGAGCAATCGCTCGGCGGACCGCTCGACCTTGGCGCCGCGCTGGCCGAGCGCCGCAGCCTGCCGCGGCGCGCCGCCGCCGTGTTCGCGGTCGAGCCGCGGGTGTTGATCGACAACAAGGCAAGCACGCAGAACACGGTGATCGAGGTCAACGGCCGCGACAGGCCCGGGTTGCTGTACGACGTGACCCGCGCGTTGAGCGAGCTCGGCGTCTCGATCGTCACCGCGCACGTCTCGACCTACGGCGAGCGCGCCGTCGACGTGTTCTACGTCAAGGACGTCTTCGGCCTGAAGATCACTCACGAGGGCAAGCTCGCCAAGATCCGCGCCCGCCTCCTCCAAGCCCTCGCCGAGCCGCCCAACCGGTCCGCCCGGGCCGCGGGTCGTCCCGCGGCAACCGCCGCCGAGTAGCGCCAGCCGGCTTGCGCGCGCCCCGCCGCCGCTTTCCTAAGCGCGCGAAACCCGATACACCTGCCGCCCATGGCGCTGCTTCGCTCCGCCGCCACGGTCGCTGGCTACACCATGCTCAGCCGGGTGCTCGGCTTTGTCCGCGACGTCTTGATCGCGGCGGTGCTCGGCGCCGGAGATGTCGCCGACGCCTTCTTCGTCGCCTTCAGGCTCCCCAACCTGTTCCGCCGTCTGGCCGCCGAAGGGGCGTTCGCCGCCGCCTTCGTGCCGCTGTTCTCGCGCCATCTGGAGACCGACGGGCGCGCCGCCGCGCGCGCCTTCGCCGAGCAGACGCTGGCCGTGCTGCTCACCAGCCTCTTGTTGTTCACCATCCTGGCCGAGATCGCGATGCCGTGGCTGATGCACGTCATTGCCTTCGGCTTCGTCGAGGAGGCCGGAAAGTTCGACCTCGCGGTCCAATTCGCGCGGCTGAGCTTTCCCTACCTGTTGTTCATGGCGCTGGTGGCGCTGCTCGGCGGCGTGCTGAACTCGCTCTACCGCTTCGCCGCCGCCGCCGCGGCGCCGGTGGTGCTCAACGTCGTCCTGATTACCGCGCTCCTGGGCTTCGCCGACGCGGGCGCGACGCCGGGCCACGCGCTCGCCTGGGGGGTCGCCGCGGCGGGCGCCGGACAGTTCGTCTGGCTGGTCGTAGCGTGCCACCGCGCCGGCATGCGCCTGCGGCTGCCAAGGCCACGGCTGACGCCCAACATTCGTCGCCTGATGAGACTGATGGCGCCCCTCGGGCTCACCGCGGGGGTACTGCAGATCAACCTGCTCGTCGGCACCGTCATCGCCACGCTGCAAGACGGCGCGGTGTCGTACCTGTATTACGCCGACCGCGTGTACCAGCTGCCGCTTGGCGTCGTCGGCATCGCCATCGGCACGGCGCTGCTGCCGACGCTGTCGCGCAAGCTGCGCGGCGGCGCGCCCCGGGCGGCGCTTGACAGCCAAGCCCGGGCGCTCGAGTTCTCGCTGCTGTTGACGCTGCCGGCGGCGGCGGCGCTGATGGTCATCGCCGGGCCGATCGTGAGCGTCCTGTTCGAGCGCGGCGCCTTCGGCCCGGCGGCCGCCGACGCCACCGCCGCCGCCCTTGTCGCCTTTGCCTTCGGCCTGCCGGCCTACGTGCTGGTCAAGGTGCTCTCGCCCGGCTTCTTCGCGCGCGAGGACGCAACCACCCCGCTCAGGGTCTCGGTCGTCGCGGTGCTCACCAATATTGTGCTCAGCCTGGCGCTGTTCTGGCCCCTCGGCCATGTGGGCATCGCGCTGGCGACGGCGCTGGCGGCCTGGCTCCACGCGGCGCTGTTTTGGCTGATCCTAAAAAGGCGCGGGTTCCTCGAGATCGATGAGCGCCTGCGCTCGCGGCTGCCGCGCATGGCCATCGCCAGCGCGGTCATGGCGGCGGCGCTGTGGCTTATCGCTTGGGCTCTCGACGCGCCGCTCGCCGCCGCCATCGGGCCGCGCATCGCGGCGCTGGCGGCGCTGGTCGTGGCCGGGTTCGCGGTCTTTGCCGTCTCGGCCCAGCTGATCGGCGCGGCGAGCCTGCGCGAACTGGGCGCGATGCTGCGCCGGAGCGAATGAGCCGCGCCGCGCCGCCCGTCCATGCGGCTTGACCCGCCCGGCGGCCCGCGCCATAACGGCGCGGCTTTTGCTTGCGGCCTGGGGCGTGAGACGTGAACCGCATCTTCTCGGGAATACAGCCGAGCGGCAACCTGCACCTCGGCAATTACCTGGGCGCGATCCGCAACTGGGTGTCGCTGCAGGAGAGCTTCGAGTCGATTTATTGCCTCGTGGATTTGCACGCCCTGACCATGCCGCAAGACCCGGACGAGCTGCGCGGCAACGTGCGCGAGGTGACCGCCGGGCTGATCGCCGCCGGGATCGACCCCGAGCGGTGCATTATCTTCTGCCAGAGCGCGGTGCCCGCCCACAGCGAGCTGGCCTGGCTGCTCGGCTGCCTCACCCCGCTCGGCTGGCTCAACCGCATGACCCAGTTCAAGGACAAGGCGGGCGACCAGCGCGACAGCGCCGGGCTCGGCCTGTATGCCTATCCCGTGCTGATGGCTGCCGATATCCTGCTCTACAAGGCCACGCACGTGCCCGTGGGCGAAGACCAGAAGCAGCATCTCGAGCTCGCCCGCGGCATCGCCGGCGCCTTCAACCGGCATTATGGGATCGACTTCTTCCCGCTCCCCGAGCCGCAAATCTTCGGCGCGGCCACGCGGGTGATGTCGCTGCGCGACGGCCGCGCGAAGATGAGCAAGTCCGACCGCTCGGACTACTCGCGTATCAACCTGACCGATGACGCCGAGACGATCGCCCTGAAGATACGCAAGGCCAGGACCGATCCCGACCCCTTGCCCGGCACGCCGGAGGGTCTCGAGGGAAGGCCCGAGGCAGCCAACCTCATCGGCATCTACGCGGCGCTGGCCGAGACGACACAGAAAGCGGTTTGCGCCAAGTTCGAGGGCGCCATGTTCTCGAGCTTCAAGTCCGAGCTTGCCGATCTCGCGGTCTCCGTTCTCGGCCCGCTGGGCGCCGAGATGAAGCGGTTGGTAAGCGAGCCGGCCTACATCGAGGGCGTCCTGCAGCGCGGCAGCGAGCGCGCCGCGGAGATCGCGCGCCATAACCTCTCTCAGGTTCACACCGTCATGGGGCTGATGCGCGAATGAGGCGGGGCCAGGCGGCGCCGCATCGATAACCAGCGTCGCACCATCGCCGCCTACAGCCGCCCCGCCATCGATCCGACCGACCGAATCGCTTCCGAACGGCCCCGAGAAGGCTCGAAAATCGCATTGCAATACATGCACTTCGTTCACCATGCGCGGAGCCCGTGAAAGCGGGTATTGCGGTGTGGGTTCAGGCGGTGGCAGGATGACCGCAGAAGATGGACTGCCCTGGACGGAGCGGGATTTGCCGGACCACATTGCCGGGCGAGTAAAGTATCTGGTGTGCGTCGACGGCACAGCGCATTCGCGCGTTGCGGTGCGCTTCGCTTGCCTGCGCGCCAAGAACACCAAAGGCAACGTCCTGCTCCTCAACGTGATCGAGCCGGCCGAGTTCCAGCACTGGATGGCGGTCGAGGACGTGATGAAAGAAGAACGCCGTGAGGAGACCGAGAGCCTGCTGCAAGACCTCGCCGCCGAGGTTAACGAGTGGGCCGGCGTGATGCCGGTGCTCACCGTGCGCGAAGGCCACATCGGCGAGGAGATACTCGCGGCGGTCGAGGAAGACCCGGAGATCAGCTTCCTCGTGGTCGGCGCCGCCCCGCCCGAAGTCAAGCGCGGCTCGCTCATTTCATGGCTGGCCGGTCAGCTCGCTGGGCGGCTGAGGATTCCGCTGGTTATCGTCCCGGGCAATCTGACCGACGAGCAGCTTATCAACCTGACCTAGCCCGAGCTTTTCGTGGGCGAGACAGGAGCGATGAGTTAAGGTACGCTACCGCAGGAAAAGACACATGTTTTTGAGACGAACGGCGTGGACTCGATGAGACAAACGGCGTGGGCGGCGGTTCTGCTGGTCGGTCTTTCGGTCGGAGCGCGGGCCGATTTCGATGCTGGCGTGAGCGCCTACGACGCGGGCGATTACGAGGCCGCGTTCGCCGAATGGCGCCCGCTCGCCGAGAGCGGCGAGGCCCGCGCGCAGACCAACCTTGGCCACCTCTACCGCCGAGGGCTCGGGGTCGAGCGCGACTACGCCGCGGCACTGAAGTGGTACCGCACCGCCGCCGACCAGGGCAACGGCCGCGCGCAGGCCAACCTTGCCAACATGTACCTCAAGGGTCTCGGCATCGATCCGGACCCCTCGGCCGGGATCGCGCTGATGCGCCAATCCGCCGAGCAGGGCTTCGCCGTCGCCCAGCTTCACCTCGGCCACATTTACTTCCGGGGAGACGTGGTTCCGCGCGATTCCATCAAAGCCGCGCGCTGGTACCGCCTTGCGGCCGAGCGGGGCCTTCCGGAGGCGGCGTGGCACCTCGGCCGCATGTACCTGCGCGGCGACGGGGTCGAGCAGGACGACGAGGAGGCGGTGCGCTGGCTCGGCGCGGCGGCCGAGTTCAGGATCCCGGCGGCGCAGTTTCAGCTCGCCGAGCTTTATCGCAGCGGCCGTGGGGTGCCGCGCGACGAAACGGCCGCGACACGTTGGTATCGTCGCGCGGCGGCGCAGGGGCACGCCGGCGCCACGGAGCGGCTCGCCAGCAGCGCCAAGGTGGGCGATGTGGCCATCCGCGCGTACGACGCCGGCGACTACGAGGCTGCGTTGAGCGCCTGGCAAGAGCTCGCCGAGAACGGCGACGCCCTCGCCCAGACCAACCTTGGCCACCTCTACCGCAAGGGCTTGGGGGTCGAGCGCGACTACGCCAAGGCGCTGAGTTGGTACCGCAAGGCGGCCGGCCAGGGGTCCGTCGGCGCGCAGGCCAGCCTTGGCTATATGTATCTCAAGGGCGTCGGCCTCGAGCCGGACGTAGTGGCGGGAATCGCGCTGATGCGCCAAGCGGCCGACCAAGGCTTCGCCTCCGCCCAGATCAGTCTCGGCCACATCTTCCGCCGCGGTGAGGGGATCCCGCGCGATGCCAAGAAGGCCGCACGCTGGTACCGTCTTGCGGCCGAGCAGGGCCATCCGGAAGCGGCGTTGTCCCTCAGCCAGATGTACCTGTGGGGCGACGGCTTGGCGCAGGACGACGCGAAAGCGGTGCGCTGGTTGCGCTCGGCGGCCGAGTTCGGGCTCACGGCGGCGCAGTTTCAGCTCGCCGAACTCTATCGCGACGGCCGTGGGGGCGCGCGCGACGATGAGGCCGCGAGGCGTTGGTACAAGATCGCCGCAGCACAGGGTCACACCGGCGCCGCCGAGCGCCTCGCCAGCGGTACGAGCGTGGAGCAGTCCGGCGACCCCACTGTTTTGGACGAGCTGTTCGTCGCGGCCGAGGTCGGCGACCCTGTGGCCCAGGTGCGGCTCGCCACGCGGCTGCGCGCCGGCTCCGGCATGCCGCGCGACCCCAATGCCGCTCTCGAATGGTACCGCAGGGCTGCTGCCCAGGGCAACGCGCGGGCCGCATTCAACCTCAGCCAGATGTACCGGGACAGCGACGGTGTCGGACGCGACGAGAGGATGGCGCGCGCCTGGCTGCGGCGCGCGTCGACACTGGGTGACTCCGACGCGCAGTATACCCTCGGCCTGGCGCTGAGCGAGCAACCCGACGAGGCGCGGGGGTGGTTCCTCAGGGCGGCGCGCCAGGGTGACGCACGGGCCCAGTTCGAGCTCGCCCACATGTACGAGAAAGGCATAGGCGGGCTGGCCGAGCGCGAAAAGGCGGTGAACTGGTACCGGGCGGCGGCGGTACAAGGCGACCGGCGCGCCCACAACCGGCTCGCGGCGCTGTTGCCCGGAACGGTCGCCGTGACTCCGCTGGCGTCTTGGATCGAGGGCGTCGAGGAAGGGACAACCATCGAGCCCTTACTCGACGAACCCGAAGGCGTCGCCACAGCGCCAATGGAGGTAGAGCCCTACGACGAACCGGCCCTGCCCGCCGCCGAGGCGACGCCGTCGTTCGAGCCGGGTGGGGTGGAGGAAGAAGCTGTGGCGGAGCAACCGACGCCGAAGCCCGCTCCGGACGCCGCTGCGGTGACGCCGCCGGCCGCCGCCGGCCCAACCTTGGACGATATTTCGTTGAACGAATCAGTTTCGCAGCCGGGCACGGTCGTTGCCGGGTTGCCGCCTTCCGGTCCGGGTTTTGCAGCCGAAGAAGCCGCGGTGGAGACCGCCACGATCACTATGCAAGCGATGCCGCCCGCAGCGGACGCCGCGGTCGAAGCGGCTGCGGTGGAGAAACCCGACGCGGCGGCCGAGGCCCCCGCGGCCCTAGCCCTGAGGCAACCGTTGTTTGAACAGGAGCCTGAGGCAGCGGCAGCCGCCCCACGGCGGCCCGAGGCCAAGGCCGGCGCGGTGGTCAAGGAGCCGGTGCCGCGGCCCGCAGCGGACACCGCCGCCAAAGCAGCACCGCTGCGGGAGCCGGCGATCGAGGCCGACTCGGCCATCGCCCTGGCGCGGCGGCCCGCCGCGGCCACCGCGGTCGGAGCGGCTCCCGCGGCGAGGCTGGCGACCGCGCCCGCAGCGCCCCGTGCCCTTGTGCTGACGCCGTTGCAACCGCAGCCCGTGGCAAGGCGAGCCGTGGCGGAGAAAGCCAGCGCGGCGGCCAAGGAGCCGGCACCGCGGCCCGCAGCGGATACCGCGGCCAAAGCAGCACCGTTGCGGGAGCCGGCGATCGAGGCCGACTCGGCCATCGCCCTGGCGCGGCTGCCCGCCGAACCGCGGCCTGCGGTGGAGGAACCCGGCGGGGCGGCTACCGAGGCGCCACCGCCTGCAGCGGAGTTGGCCGTCGCGGCAACCCCGCCACGCGAGTTGACGACTGAGGCCCGCGCGGCCCGCGCTCTGAGGAAGCTGTTGCTCGGAGACGAGTCTGTGGCTGCCGAAGCTGCCCTTCAGCAGCCGAAGGCCAAGGCCGGCGCGGCGGCCAAGGAGCCGGCGCCGCGGCCCGCGGTGGACAACGCGGCCAAAGCAGCACCGAGGCGGGAACCGACGATCGAGGATGACGCGGCCATCGCCCTGGCGCGGCTGCCCGCTGAACCGCAGCCTGCTGTGGAGGGATCCGGTGTGGCGGCCACGCAGGCACCGCCGGCCGCAGCGGACACCGCGGTTGAAGCATCCCCGGCGGAGGTGCCGGCGGCCGGGGCCGATGCGCCCATCGCCCTGGCTCTGGCGCCGCCTGAGCCACAGTCTGCGGCGGAAGGCGCCGTGGCGGAGCAACCAAGCGCGTCCGCCACGCCGGGACCGCCGAGCGCAGAGGACACCGCGGTTGAAGCAGCTCTGGGGGAGGAGCCGGCGGCCGAGGCCGGCCCAATCACCGTCGAGCCGCTGCCGCCACCCCTGCCGGACGCTGCCGTGGAATCGGCCGCAGTGGATCCTGCGGTGGCGAAGCCCGGCATGACCACCGCACAGGCAGCGCCGCCGTCCGAGCCCGATTCTGGTGTCGAACGACCCGCGGCGGCGGAGCCCAGTGCGGAGGCCAGCGCGGCTGCCGCCGTGGTGCCGCCACCGCCCGAGCCGACGTCTCAGGTGGCGGAAACCGAGGGCAAAGAACCGGTTGAGGAGGCCGGCGCGGTGGCTGACGCGGTTGCCGCCGTGGAGCCGTTGCGGGCCGCGCCCGAGTCTACGGCGGCAGCACGCGCCGCAAAGCAACCGGAAGCGGACATGAAAACCGCCGAGGCGGCGACACCACCGGAACCCGCGTCTGCTGCGGAAGAAGCCGCGATGCGGGAGCCGGGTGCAGAGCCCAGCATGGGCACAGCCGAGGCGCCGCCGCCCGAGCCGGCGTCTCCGCTGGAAGACACGGCGCGGGAGGACCCCGTTGCGCAGATCGCCATGGTGGCCGGCGAGGCAACGCCACCACCTGAACCCGCATCTGCTGCGGAAGAAACCACGGTGCGGGAGCCGGGTGCAGAGTCCCGCATGGGAACCGCCGTGGCGCTGCTATCGCCCAAGCCGGGCTCTTCGGTGGAAGGACCTGCGCGGCAGGAACCCGTTGCGGCGACCGGCGAAGCGGCGCCCCCGTGCGACGCGGACTCGGTGGTGAAAGACCCCGCGGCAAAAGATTCGCAAGCAGCGGCCGACACCGTTGCAGACGTGGCGGCGCCCCCGTGCGGCCCCGACGCTGGCGCGGCGGAAACCGCGGCAGGCCAGCCGGGGACGGAGGCCGACACGGTCGCCGCCGAGCTAAAACCGGACAGCGAAAAAAAGCGTTCAGGGGTATTCAAGTTCTTCCGCAGTCTCTTTGGGTCGAAACCCGAGAGCCAGAACGAGCCCAGCAACTAAACACGCGGCCCGGGCGCAAGCACGGCGCCGCCAGTGGCGCAGACGCGGGCGCGGCACACACCGGACGCGGCGCACCCTCGCGGCGCGGGCGGAAAGCGCTGAATGCAGGCAAGGCTCTCGCGCCTTGGGAGGTGAGGTCGTGAGGTTTCTTCGTCATCTTCATGGCCGAACCCGAAGCGTTCAGGGAGTAGAATACTGGTGTCCTGCGCGGCTCGATCGCTCCGGGAAACGTCGCATGGTTGAAATCGGCGCCGCCGTTGGCCCTAGCCCGGATTTCTCACCATGGACGGGTGCGGCACGGCGGATATCGCACGACAGGCTAGGAAAAGCGTGCGGCGCGATGCCGTCGCA
>JADFMW010000186.1 GCA_022563655.1 Pseudomonadota bacterium | reverse complement strand
TTAGAAGCGGCCGGACACTCGAGTCAGAAGCGGCCGGACACTCGAGTTGGAAGCGAACGGCCCGGGCCAAAGCCCAACGCCGCCCCGCCTCCAGCCTTATAGACCCCCAACCCCAGCCCGTCAACCACCCCGCGCCCACGCCGCGCCCAGCGGCGTCACGCGTGCGCACCCCCCTCGACTGAAAAGCCGCCGGAGCTTTCGGCCGAACGGCAGGCCGGCCGGCTGGGTGCTGCGCATGATGACGCGCATTATCGATCGTTAAACCATAATGAATCGTTAACCCAATGACCCTAGGCTTTGCTGGCTCTGGTTTGTTCTCGTATCTCGGAGCGTGATCCGCGTCGGCCCAGCCAAGCGCGAACGGTACGGGAAGCGTGCAGTGACAAGGGAGGACTGCATTGACAAATTGCGCCGCACACCGCAATCTGGCGCGCACGCGTCGCGACGCCCCGGAGTAGGCCCGGGGTATGGCGGGGGGATCCACCATCGGCACGGCGGATTGCGTTTGGGGGTGTGTCAGATGAAGCTTGGCCGACGGGGGCTCTCTGCGCTGATGGTTGGCGCCGCCATGATCGTCCTCGTGGTGCTCACGGCGGCGTTCGCGGCGCACCTCAAGGACGTGCGGGGGGTGGCCGCCGATCGGCCGCTTGCGCCCGCCGCCCTCGACTCCGAAACCGCGTCTTCACCGTCGCCGGAGGGCACCGGGCGGACCGCCGTCCACGCCGTCACCGTGGCCACGGGCGACACCCTGATGAAGCTTCTGGTCACCGCCGGCAGCGACCGCCGCGCGGCGCGCACCGCGGTCGCCGCCCTCGGCAAGCGTTACAACCTGCGCCGCCTGCGGGTGGGCCGGGAGGTGATCGTGGTGTTCGATCGGCCCGACTCGGCGCGGCCCAGGCTCGCCGCCGTCAGCCTCGAAGTGGGGAACGATTCGTATGTCGTCGCCGGTCGCGACCGCGATGGCGGCTTCACCGCGAAGCCCGCGCGCGAGCCCCTCGACGCCGCGCTGTTCGCCGCCCCGCCGCTGAAGGTCACGTTCGAGCCCGAGCCCCACGACGCGGTGCGCAACAGCCTGCGCCTGCGCGACGGCGATACCCTGATGGACGCGCTGCTGCGCGCCGGTTGCGAGCGCGCCGACGCCTACGCCGCGATCGCGGCGCTGCGCCAGCTGTACGATCCGCGCAAGCTCCGCGCGGGCCAGATGTTGACCGTCGTCCTCGCCTCCCACGAGGCCGACCGGCGCCCGGTCCTGCACGGGATTAGATTCGCCGCGGCACCCGGCCGCAGCGTCGAGGTCGGTCGCGCCGAGGGTGGCGGCTTCGCCGCGCGCGAGGTCGAGGTCTCGCTCGAACGCGGACTCGCGCACGCCAGCGGGCGTATCGAATCGAGCCTGTACCAGGCGGCGGCCAAGGCCGGGGTGCCGAGCCCGATCATGATGGAGATGATCCGCGCGTTCAGCTTCGACGTCGACTTCCAGCGCGAGATCCGGCGCGGCGACCGCTTCGAGGTGCTGTTCGAGCGCTTCCACGACGACGACGGCGAGGTGGTGAGCGAGGGCGACCTGCTTTACGCCGCGCTCAAGCTGGGCGGGCAAACGATTAAGATCTACCGCCACACGACGCGCGCCGGCGGCAACGATTTCTACGACGAGAACGGACAGAGCGTGCGCAAGGCGCTCTTGCGCACGCCGATCGACGGCGCCCGGCTGTCGTCGCGCTACGGCAAGCGCAAGCACCCGGTCCTCGGCTACACCAGGATGCATCGCGGGGTCGATTTCGCCGCGAATCGTGGCGTCCCGGTGGTCGCGGCGGGCGACGGCGTCATCGAGCGCATCGGCTGGAACGGCAGTTACGGGCGTTACATTCGCATCCGCCACAAGGGGAGCTATGCCACGGCGTACGCTCACCTCACAAGTTTCGCCAAGGGCTTGCGCAAGGGCCGGCGGGTGAAACAGGGCCAGATGATCGGCCGGGTCGGCACGACCGGCCTATCGACCGGGCCGCACCTGCACTACGAGGTGCTGCGGAGCGGCCGCCAGATTAACCCGCTGAAGGTAAAGCTGCCGCCGTCCGGCGCCAAGCTCACCGGTCTCAAGCTCACCGCCTTTAAGGCTGCGCGCGGCAAGATCGAGGATCAGCTCGCCGCCCTGCTGCGGGTGCGGCGCGGCGTCGCCGACGGCCGGGTCGGGCCCGGCGGGTGCGGCGCCGGCGGTCGGCCGGTCGGCATGATCGCGGCGCTGGGGGCCGATCAGCCCGCGCGGTGCTAGCGCCGCCGCTGCTCCTCGACGGTCCGGCCGGCGCAAGCCATACCGTGGCGCTGGCGCCCGGCGCCGTTCCGCCGATGGACAGCCCGTTCATGACCGCTATCGCCGAGGGGCTCGCCGCCGCGGGCCTGCGCGTCGCGCGCTTCGAGTTTCCCTACATGCAGGCACGGCGGGCGACCGGAGTGAGGCGGCCGCCGGACCGGCTTGCGGTGTTGCTCGACACCTGGCGCGCGGTCGTCGCCGCCCTTGCCGACGAAGCCCCGTCGGGCCACGGCGGGACACCGGTGATCGGCGGCAAGTCGTTGGGCGGGCGCGTCGCTAGCATGATCGCCGACGAGGTCGGCGCCCGCGGCCTCGTCTGCCTCGGCTATCCCTTCCACGCCCCGGGCAAGCCGCCGGGCGAGCGCATCGCCCATCTGGCGATGTTAAAGACGCCGACGCTTATCGTTCAGGGCAGTCGCGATCCCTTCGGCACGCCCGAAGAGGTCGCTGGCTACGCGCTCTCACCGTCGGTGCGCGTCGTCTGGATCGACGACGGCGACCACTCGTTCGCGCCGCGTGGGGCCTCGGACCACACGGCGGACGACGCCTGGCGCGAGGCGATCGGCGTGACCGCGGATTTCGTGCGCGGTCTTTGAGGGCGCGGCGACTGCCTACGCCGCCTCGGCCGCGACCGCCTTGCCGTCGATGAGGAGGCCATCGCGGTCGGCGCTCACGCTGACCGCCGTGCCGTCCTCGATCGCGCCTTCGAGAATCAGTGCGGCGAGCGGGTTCTTGAGCTGGCGCTGGATCACCCGCTTCAACGGCCGGGCGCCGAAGACCGGATCGTAGCCGGCGCCGGCGAGCCACGCGCGCGCCTTAGCGTCGAGCTCGAGCACGATGTCGCGCTCGGCGAGCAGGCGGCGCAGGTCCTCGAGCTGAATGTCGACGATGGCCGTCATGTTGTCGCGGTCGAGCCGGTTGAACAGGATGATCTCGTCGAGCCGGTTGAGGAACTCGGGACGAAAGGCGGCTTGCACCGATTCCATCACACGATCGCGCGCCACGCCCGGCAGCTCCCCCTCGGGCAGTCCGGCGAGGTACTCGCCGCCGAGGTTCGAGGTCAGCACGATCAGCGTGTTGCGGAAGTCGACGGTGCGGCCCTGGCCGTCGGTCAGCCGGCCGTCGTCGAGCACCTGCAAGAGCACGTTGAAGACGTCGGCGTGGGCCTTCTCGACCTCGTCGAACAGCACCAGCTGATACGGACGGCGCCGCACCGCCTCGGTCAGCGCGCCGCCCTGCTCGTAGCCGACGTAGCCCGGCGGGGCGCCGATGAGCCGCGCCACCGAATGCATCTCCATGTACTCCGACATATCTATGCGCACCATCGCGCGCTCGTCGTCGAACAGGAACTCGGCGAGGGCCTTGGTCAGCTCGGTCTTGCCGACGCCGGTGGGGCCGAGGAACAGGAACGAGCCAAGCGGCCGGTTGGGATCCTGCAGACCGGCGCGGGCGCGGCGCACGGCGTCGCTCACCGCGGCGACGGCCTCGTCCTGGCCGACCACGCGGCGGCGCAACCGGTCGTCCATGCCGAGCAGCTTCTCGCGCTCGGCGGCGAGCAGCCTCTCGGCCGGAACCCCGGTCCAGCGCGACACCACCTGGGCGATATCCTCGGCCGAGACCTCCTCGCGCGCCGTCTTGTCCTTCTCGGCCGCCCCGGTCGTGGCGAGCTCGCGCTCGAGCTCGGGGATGACGCCGTAGGCCAGCTCGCCGGCGCGGGCGAGGTTGCCCTTGCGCTGCGTCACCTCGAGCTCGCTGCGCGCCGCGTCGAGCCGCTCCTTGAGCTTCTGCGCCCCGGCGACACGCTCGCGCTCGGCCTGCCATTGGGCGCCCATCTCGGCGGCCTTTTGCTCGAGCTCGCCGAGCTCCTTCTCAAGCTTTCCGGTCCGTTCCTTCGAGGCCGGGTCTGTTTCCTTCTTCAGCGCCTCGCGCTCGATCTTGAGCTGGATGACGCGGCGCTCGAGCTCGTCGAGGTCCTCGGGTTTCGAGTCCAGCTCCATGCGCTTGCGGCTGGCGGCCTCGTCGACCAGGTCGATCGCCTTGTCGGGCAGGAAGCGGTCGGTGATGTAACGGCTGGAAAGCGTCGCGGCGGCGACGATGGCGCCGTCGGTGATGCGCACGCCGTGGTGCAGCTCGTACTTCTCCTTCAGGCCGCGCACGATCGAGATGGTGTCCTCGACCGTCGGCTCGGCGATGTAGACGGGCTGGAAGCGCCGCGCCAGCGCCGCGTCCTTTTCGACGTGTTTGCGGTACTCGTCCAGCGTGGTGGCGCCGATGCAGTGCAGCTCGCCGCGCGCCAGCGCCGGCTTCAAGAGGTTCGAGGCGTCCATCGCGCCCTCCGCCGCGCCGGCGCCGACCAGCGTGTGCAGCTCGTCGATGAACAGCACGATCTCGCCCCCGGCCGCGGTGATCTCGGCGAGCACGGCCTTGAGCCGCTCCTCGAACTCGCCGCGGAACTTGGCGCCGGCGATGAGCGTGCCAAGGTCGAGCGACATCAGCCGCTTGTCCTTGAGGCTCTCGGGGACGTCGCCGTTGGCGATGCGG
>JADFMW010000185.1 GCA_022563655.1 Pseudomonadota bacterium | reverse complement strand
GTCCGCTCGAACTTCTTCTTCGCCATAGCTCTATGTCTTAAAACCCGTTAGAGGTTAGAGGCTGCAAGTTGCCCCGACCCGTTGTCCGCCGCCCGTTGTCCGCCGCCCGTTGTCCGCCGCCCGTTGTCCGCCGCCCGTTGTCCGCCGCCCGTTGTCCGCCGCCCGTTGTCCGCCGCCCGTTGTCCGCCGACCCGTTGTCCGCCGGCCCGTTGTCCGCCGCCCGGACCGGCCCGGTGCGCCCGCTCGTGGAGCGGGTGACGGGGATCGAACCCGCGTAGCCAGCTTGGAAGGCTGGAGCTCTACCATTGAGCTACACCCGCCTGGATTCGTTCAGCCCGGTGAGAGACCGCGTCATGGTGGAGGGGGTAGGATTCGAACCTACGTAGACGTACGTCGGCAGATTTACAGTCTGCTGCCTTTAACCACTCGGCCACCCCTCCGCGCGAACGCGGCATAGCTGTCGTCGCGAAACAGCGCACTATGGGGATTCCCGTTACGTTGTCAATCATTTTGGGGCGCACAGGCGCCCGTCTCCGAACACCCACAAAACAGGAGATCGGCTCGAGTGATTGGGTTGCACGTACGCACCAATCCGTGGAAGTTATAACAAGTCATGGCAATACGCAAGCACCGATCCGCCGGCGCCGCGCCAAGCGCCCGCCAGCGCGCCCGCCGCGCGGGCAGGATGTGGCTCTACGGCCGCCACCCGGTGATCGCCGCCCTCGCCAACCCGGAGCGGCGCTGCCGCCGCCTGCTGGGAACCGAAGCGGCGCTCGCCGAGCTCCGCCGCAGCCTGGGCGACGACCAGGGGGGTTCGCATCTCAGGGTCGAAGCGGTGTCGCGGGCCGACCTCGCCCGCGCGCTGCCGGCGGGCGCCGTGCACCAGGGCATGGCGCTGGACGTCGAGCCGCTGTCGGCGCGCGCGCTCGAGGACGCCTGCGCGCCACCTTCCGAGGCCGCCCGCACGCCGCGCGTGGTGGTCCTCGACCAGGTGACCGACCCGCAGAACGTCGGCGCCGTGCTGCGCTCCGCCGCCGCCTTCGGGGCGCTGGCGGTGGTCGTAACCGAGCGCCACGCGCCGGAGCAAAGCGGCGCGCTGGCGAAGGCGGCGTCGGGCGCGCTCGAATCGGTGCCGCTGGTGCGCGCCGCCAATCTGGCCCGCGCCCTCGAGCAGCTCAAGCGCCTCGGCTATTGGTGCGTCGGGCTCGATCCGGCGGCGCCACGGACCCTCGCCGCCGCCCATTCCGGGGGCGCCGTCGCGCTGGTGCTGGGGGCCGAAGGCGCCGGGCTCAGGCGGCTGACGCGCGAGCGTTGCGACCTGCTCGTCCGGCTGCCGATGAGCGGCGCCGTCGAGAGCCTCAACGTCGCCGCGGCGACGGCGGTGGCGCTCTACGCCCTGTCGCAGCCGGACTGAAGCGATCGCGCCGCGCTCCTCGCGCGCTTGCCGGCGCCCCGCGGCGGCGCTATCGTGCGCGGCGCCTCCTGGCCATACCGTATCCTGGGCGCCGGATCAGTTCGGCCGAATCGTAGCTGATGTAGCTCTCGAGGGATATAGCATAGTGCGTTGTTTTATGGTAAAATATCGACAGCGCGTCTTGCCGTTCCCGGATGGCGTCCGCGCGCCGAGTGCCGGCGTAGCTCAGGGGTAGAGCAAGGCATTTGTAATGCCTAGGTCGGGGGTTCGAATCCCTCCGCCGGCACCATCCCGCCCCTCCGCGACGACCCGTTTTGCCACTGCCGCCATCCTCCGCGCAGCACGGCCGTGTGTCCTGGCCGGCGTGCTCTCGAACCTGCAGCGGCAGTCGTCGTCGGCGATGGTGCCGAAGTCGACCGGCACGAAATACGCCTTGACCTCTATTAAAGTCGCGGGCCAATGCCGGGGGCATCCATGCACGGCAACGCCCTATCGGGCTTCGGCCGGAAAGGCTACAATTTCCGCACCGGACGGATTTCCTGCGAGGGACGCGCCGGCCGGGCCGTCGATTGCGGCGGGTGCGCGCCGCGGTGCATGGGCCCGCGGTGCATGGAGAGGGTGTGGGGAGGCAAGCGACGTGTCGAGCGGAAGCGAGCGCAGCGTCGGCGAATTCGACTTCGTGATCGTGGGCGCCGGATCGGCGGGCTGCGTGCTCGCGAACCGGCTTTCGGCGGACCCGGACCAGCGGATCCTCCTGCTCGAGGCCGGCGGCAAGGACAACTACCTCTGGATCCACATACCCATCGGCTACCTCTACACGCAGAACAACCCGCGGACCGACTGGTGCTTCCGGACCGAGGCCGAGGAAGGGCTGAACGGCCGCGTTCTCAACTACCCGCGCGGCCGCGTGCTCGGCGGCTGCTCGTCGATCAACGGCATGATCTACATGCGCGGTCAGTCAGGCGATTACGACCACTGGCGCCAGCTCGGAAACGCGGGCTGGAGCTGGGAGGACGCCCTGCCCTATTTCAAACGATCCGAGGACTACTACCTGGGCGGCGACGAGATGCACGGCGCCGGCGGCGAGTGGCGCGTCGAGGCGATGCGCCTGAGATGGGAGATCCTCGACGCCTTCCGGGAGGCGGCGGCGGAAGTCGGCATCCCCAAGATCGACGACTTCAATCGGGGCGACAACGAGGGCTGCGGCTACTTCCACGTGAACCAGAAGCGCGGCGCACGCTGGAACACCTCGAAGGCCTTCTTGCGCCCGGTCCTGAACCGGCCGAACCTCACCGTGCTGACCCATGCGCAGGTCAAGCGCATCCGCTTCGACGGGCGCCGGGCGACCGGTGTCGAGTTCCGGGACAAGGGCGGGGACGTCACCGCCGCGGCCCGCCGCGAGGTGATCCTGGCGAGCGGCGCCATCGGCTCGCCCCAGTTGCTCCAGCTCTCGGGCGTCGGGCGCGCCGGCCTGCTCCAGGAGTTCGGCATACCGGTCCTGCACGAGTTGAAGGGGGTGGGCGAGAACCTCCAGGACCACCTGCAGATCCGCCTGGCCTTCAAGGTCAAGAACACCAGGACCGTGAACGAGCAGGCCAACAGCCTCGTCGGCCGGATCGGCATGGGACTCGAGTACTTCCTGTTCCGGCGCGGTCCCTTGACCATGGCGCCCAGCCAGCTCGGCGCCTTCGCCAAATCGGATCCCTCGCGCGAGACCCCGGACCTCGAGTATCACGTCCAGCCGCTGTCGCTGGAGAGGTTCGGCGAGCCGCTGCATTCCTTCCCGGCCTTCACCGCCTCGGTCTGCAACCTGCGGCCCGAGAGCCGGGGTTTCGTTCGCATCCGCAGCGCCGATCCCTTCGCGGCCCCGGCGATCAAGCCCAACTACCTCTCGAGCGCGCGCGACCGGCAAGTGGCGGCCGACGCGATCCGGCTGACCCGGCGTATCTGCGCGGCCCCGGCCTTGGCCCGCTTCGAGCCCGAGGAGTTCAAGCCGGGGCCGCATTTGCAAAGCGACGAGGAGCTCGCCACGGCGGCCGGCGACATCGGGACGACGATCTTCCACGCGGTCGGCACGGCGAAGATGGGCCGCGACGACCTGGCGGTGGTGGACGAGCGGCTGCGCGTCCACGGGCTCGAGGGGCTGCGGGTGGTCGACGCCTCGATCATGCCGACGATCACCGGGGGCAACACCAACGCGCCGACCATGATGATCGCGGAGAAGGCCTCCGACATGATCCGGGAGGATTTGCGCGGCTGGCGCGCCTGAGAGGCCGCGAAGGCGACGATCGCGAGAAGTCGATCACGACACCGCCGACCTGACGGACCATGCGATCGAGAAGGCGATGGTAGCGTTGTATCTTATACGACTGTATACCGGTACGACTGTACACGGGCCGCGAGGAGGCGATAATCTGCCGCCGACCGGCCCGGCGCACCTGTGAGCATCGCCAGCACGCGGCCGGCGGCGCCTGGTAGCGGCCGTCACGGAACGCGGCCGTCACAGAACGCGGCCGTCACAGAACAACGTCACAGCACAACGTCGCGAACCTGAGGGCACCCCCCATGAAGAAACTTCTGATCGGACTCGGCGTCCTGATCGTCGTCATCGTCGCGGCGGTGTTCGTCGTAACGCCCCTGGTTAACTGGAAGATTCTCGAGCCGAGGATCGCCGATATGGTCCGGGACGCCACCGGCAGAGAGCTGCGCATAGAAGGCGAGATACGCGTCTCGCTCGTGCCGCTCGAGTTCCGCGTCAGCGGTGTCCGCCTGTCGAACGCCAAGGGGATGCGCTCGCCCGAGATGGTCTCGGTGGCCAGCGTCGAGGTCAAGCTCGGGCTGTTGGCGCTCCTGGGCCGCTCGGTCGTCGTCGAACGCTTCGTTGTCCGCGAGCCCGCGATCTTCCTCGAAGTCGACGCATCGGGCCGGCCAAACTGGGTGTTCGAACCCGCCGCCGCGCCGGCCCCTCCGCCCGAGAAGCCGACAGAAGAGGAGGCCGGGCTGCCGATCTCGGACCTTCAGCTGGTCGACGTCAGGATCGAGCAAGGGCTCCTCTCCTATGTCGACGCGAGCACCGGGCAGTCCGTGCAAGTCAAGGACCTCAGCCTGAAGCTGGCCTTGGCCGGCCTGGGCAGCCCGTTCACCTTGACCGGCCGTCTGACGCTCAACGACGAGCCGGTGGCGCTCGACGTTTCGCTCGATTCCCCCAAGGCGATGCTTGGCGGCGAACGCGCCAAGGTGGCGCTGGCGCTGGCCTCGAAGCACATCAATGCGAGCTACGACGGCGCCGTGCAGCAGCAACCGGTGCCCGGCCTCGACGGCACCCTCGACCTCGACGTGCCCTCGGTGGGCGCGCTCGCGGCGTGGCTCGGCCAGCCGCTCGACGAGGCGCAGCCCGATCCCGGCCCGCTCAAGGTGCGCGCGGTGTTGACCGCCGACGGCCCCAAGGTCGTGCTCAAGGAGGCGATCATCAAGGGCA
>JADFMW010000184.1 GCA_022563655.1 Pseudomonadota bacterium | reverse complement strand
GTCGATCTGGTGCTGGTGATGTGCGTCAATCCGGGGTTCGGCGGGCAGTCCTTCATCCCGGCGGCACTCGACAAGATCAAGGCGCTGAGGCGCAAGATCGACGCCGCCGGACGCCCGATCGAGATCGAGGTCGACGGCGGCATCAACGCCGAGACCGCGCCGCTCGCGGTGGCCGCCGGCGCCGACGTTCTGGTTGCCGGCACCGCGGTGTTCCGCGGCGGGCCCGAGGAATACGCCGCCAACATCGCGCGGCTCAGGGGCTGACGCAGGGCGCGATGGCCGGGAGCCGCCCGCTCCGCCCGGCCAGCCGGTTCGGGCGCGTGCCCGGCCGCCGGATGCTCGGCCGCGTCGGCCAGGCGCTGCGCGGAGCCGTCTACGGCTCGGCGCCCTACCGCGCGAGCCTGCGTGGCCGGCGGCCCGACGCCCTGGTCTTCGGCCCGACCGATCCCTGGCCCGGCGAGGCCGCGCGCGGCGCCGCCCTGATGCGCAACGAATACGCCTTCGGCGGCGAGCGCATCGCCGCCGCCGATGGGCTGCCGTGGTCCCCCGCCGGCGTTACCTCGGCCTGGCTCGAGGAGGCGCACGGCTTCACTTGGCTGCGCGACCTCGAGGCGGTCGGCACGGCCGAGGCGCGCGCCGCGGCGCGCGGCGCCGTGGCCGGCTGGCTCTCGTCCTGTGGCGCCTGGGAGGCGCTCGCCTGGCGGCCCGACGTGCTCGGCCGCCGCGTCGTCGCCTGGCTCACCCACGCCGCGTTCGTGCTCGACGACGCCGAGGCCGAGTTCAAGGCCCGCGCGCTGTCGAGCCTCGCCGAGCAGGTTCGCCACCTCGGCCGCGCCGCCGCGAGCGGGCCCGACGGAGAAGGACGCATCACCGCCGTCATGGGGCTGTTGATCGGCGCGTTGTCCATGCCCCGGGGCGAGGGCCGCCTGGACCGGGGCCTGGGCCTCCTCGAACGCGAGATCGAGCGCCAGGTGCTTGCCGACGGCGGCCACGTCGAGCGCAGCCCCTCGGCCCACCTGCGGGTGTTTCGCGACTTCGTCGAGGTCCGCGCGGCGCTGGTCGACGCCAAGCGGCCGGTGCCCGAGGCGCTGCAAGGGGCGATCGACCGCATGGCCCCGATGCTGCGGTTCTTCCGCCACGGCGACGGCGGCCTTGCGTTGTTCAACGACTCGAACGAGGAGAGCCCGGCCGACATCGACCTCGCTCTGGACCTCGGCGATGCCACCGGCAAGCCGCCGGCGCGGGCGCCGCACAGCGGCTTCGAGAGACTGACGGCGGGCGACACCCGGGTGATCGTCGACGTCGGCGCGCCGCCGCCGCTGGCGAGCCGCCACACCCACGCCGGCCCCTTGAGCTTCGAGTTCAGCGTCGGCCCCGAGCGCCTGATCGTGAACTGCGGCGCCCACGCCGGCGACCGGCCCGCGTGGCGCGAGGCGCAGCGCGCCACCGCCGCCCACTCGACGGTGACCATCGACGACACCAACTCGCTCGGGGTCAAGCCCAACGGTGTCGTCGGCCGGCGCTCGCGCAACGTTACTTGCGTGCGCCGCGACGATGCGGCCAACGTCTCGATCGAAGCCAGCCACGACGGCTACCGCGCGCCTTTCCGCCGCACCCACCGGCGCCGGCTCAACCTCGAGGCCGACGGCAACGAGTTGCGCGGCGAGGACACCTTGATCGGACGCCGCGGAAAGACCTTCGCCGCGCGCTTTCACCTGCACCCCAGCGTCACGGCGGTGCTGGTCGGCGAGGGCGCCGGGGCGCTGTTGCGAACCCCCGGCGGCGACGGCTGGCGGCTGCGCTGCAAGGGCGGGGCGATGCAGCTCGCCGAAAGCGTCTACCTGGGACGCCGCGGCGAGGCGAAGCGGTGCGAGCAGGTGGTTCTTACCGGGCCCGTGAAGGGCGCCGAGGTGAGGCTCATGTGGATGCTCACCCGGGTGGAGGGCCGCGATTAGGGTAACTGGGTGCAGTATATAGTTTTTGGTTATCCCGGAAGACGCTAAACTATATACTGCACCCCTTTTTCCACCCCTTTTCTCTCTAGGCTAGAGTTCCCAGCGCCGCATCCCCTCGGGCAGCTCGGTGTTGCGCCATATCCCCTTGACGTCGGCGATGAGGGCGCCGGGGGCGCCCAGGCGCGCGAACGTTTCCGTGGTGAAGCCGCGGTACTCGTCGTGGGCGACGGCGCAGACCACGGCGTCGTAGCCGCCCGCGCCGTCGAGGCTTGACATCAACCGCAGACCGCACAGCTCGGCCGCCGCGGCGGGGTCGGCCCGGGGATCGTGCGCGTCGACCTCGAGGCCATGCCCGCGCAGGCCGGCGATGACGTCCACCACCTTGGTGTTGCGCAGATCGGGCACGTTCTCCTTGAACGTAACCCCGAGCACGAGCACCCGCCCCGCGTCCAGGCGCCGGGCGATCTCATCGGCGACGAAGCGGCCCATGCCGTCGTTGGTGCGCCGCCCGGCGAGGATGATCTCGGGCTCGTGCCCGACCTCCCTGGCAAGGTGGGCGAGGTAGAACGGGTCGACGCCGATGCAGTGGCCGCCGACCAGGCCGGGACGGAAGTCGAGGAAGTTCCACTTGGTCGCCGCCGCGTCCAGCACGTCGTGCGCCGAGATGCCGAGCTTGTGAAAGATTTGCGCCACCTCGTTGACGAAGGCGATGTTGATGTCGCGCTGGGCGTTCTCGATGACCTTGGCGGCCTCGGCGGTCTTGATGTCGCGGGCGACGAACACGTTGCCCGAGGTGATGGCCCCGTACATCGCCCGGAGCTTCTCGGTCACCTCGGGGGTCTGGCCCGCGACCACCTTGGTCGTACGCTCGACGGTGTGCTCGCGGTCGCCGGGATTGATGCGCTCGGGCGAGTAGCCGAGGAAGAAGTCCTCGCCGCAGCGCAGCCCCGACGCGGCCTCGAGCTCGGGTCCACAAATCTCCTCGGTGACGCTCGGGTAGACCGTGCTCTCGACGACGACGATGGCGCCGCGCCCGAGCTGGCCTCCGACGCTCCGCGAGGCCTCGCGGAGCGCGGTGAGATCGGGCTCGTTGTTGCCGTCGACCGGGGTCGGCGCGGCGATGATGAAGACGTCCGAGCCGGCCATCGCGGCGGGGTCGTCGCTGAACTCCATCGTGGTCTCGCCGAGGGTGGCCCGGTCGGCCTCGCCGGTCCGGTCGAAGCCGTCGCCGAGCTCGGACACGCGGCGGCGGTCGCGGTCGAAGCCGATGACCTCGAAGTGGCGCGCGAGCGCGATGGCGAGCGGCAGGCCGACGTACCCGAGGCCGACCACCGAGATGCGCTTGACCGCGGTCATCGGCGCCGCCCTGCCGCGGCGCAAGAATGCTCCCTTGGTCCGCGGCGGCGCGAAAGAGACGGCGCCGTCACCCGGGCGGCGCGCCGCGGGCGGTCCCCGCGACCTCAACGCCGACCTCGCGCGACACGATGCTGTGGATGTGGACGGCGCCGACCACGACGCGATCGTCGTCGGCGCACAGCAGCGCGGTGATCGCGTGCTCCTCCATCATCCTGAGCGCTTCGATCGCGAGCGCGTCGCGCGAGATCCATTGGGGCGAGCGGGTCATGATCGACGCCGCCGTCTGCTGCGCGAAACCCTTGCGCTTGCGCGCCGCGCGGCGGATGTCGCCGTCGGAGACGAAGCCCACGGCGTCGACCGTCACCGGCGCTTGCTTCCGGCGCTCGCAGACGAGCCCGAAGCCGCGCCCGGAAAGAGAGATCTGTTCGAGCACCTCGTAAATGCTCGCCGACGGCGCGAGCCAGAGGAGGCGCTCGGCGGGGATCATCATATCGGCAACCTTGCGCAGCCGCAGGCCCAGCGCGCCGCCCGGGTGGTAGCGCCGGAACTGCTCGGCCGAGAAACCGCGCAGCGACAGGCTCGCCATCATCAGCGCGTCGCACAGCGCGAGCGTCACCGTCGAGGACGAGGTCGGCGCCAGGCGGCCGATGCCCGCCTCCTCATTCACCCCGGTCTCGACGATCCAGTCGACGTAACGGGCAAGCGCGCAGTCGCGGCCATGGGTGATGAGCGCCGAGGCGACGCCGAACTGCTTGATCGCGGGGACCAGCGCGACGAGCTCCTCGGTGTCGCCCGAGTGGCTGAGCAGGATGGCGAGCGTCGCGTGCTCGGCGATGCCGATGTCGCCGTGCACCGCGTCGGTCGGGTGCACGAAGGCCGCGCCGTGGCCGGTGGAAAGCAGGCTGGCGGCGAACTTCCGGCCGATGTGGCCCGACTTGCCCAAGCCCACCACCATGGTGAAGCTGTTGGCGTCGGCGAGCGCCCGCGTGGCGGCGGCAAAGTCGGCGCCGAGCCGCCCGGCCGCGCCGTCGAGACAGGCCGAACCCTCGTGCAGCACCGCGGCCCCGGCGGCGACGATCGCGGTGTCGCTATCCTTGGTCATGACTGCATGGCTCCAGCGCGTAAGGCTCGCAAGCGCAAACGAGACGCCCGGCAAAGTCAGCCGGCGCCGCGCGGCGGCGCAACCATACAGGATCGGCGGCCGGGGCTGAACCATTCTGTTGCGCGCGAACGCCGACCGCCGCGCGCACGCCAGGCGCTTTTCTCGCCCGATGCTTCGTGCTACATGCGGCGCACCCCCGCCGCGAGACGGAGCCAGCCATGTCCGCCGTCCAGCCGACCCCGATCGCCCGCGCCCTGATCTCGGTGTCCGACAAGACCGGGCTCGCCGAGCTCGGGCGCTTTCTCGCCGGCCGCGAGGTCGAGATCCTGTCCACCGGCGGCTCGGCGCGGGCGCTGCGCGAGAGCGGCGTGCCGGTGGTCGAGGTCGGCGACTACACCGGGTTTCCCGAGATCATGGACGGCCGCGTCAAGACGCTGCACCCGAAGGTCCACGGGGGCATCCTGGCGTTGCGGGACGCCGCCGAGCATCGCGCGGCGATGGCGGCCCACGGCATCTCGCCGATCGACCTCGTGGTCGTCAATCTGTACCCGTTTGAGGCGACGGTCGAAGGCGG
>JADFMW010000183.1 GCA_022563655.1 Pseudomonadota bacterium | reverse complement strand
CGGCTGCCCGGTCGGCCACCGCCCGGCTCCTGCGTTCGCGCACGCTGGCCGATTTGAGCTGGCCGCACGCCGCCATGATGTCGCGGCCGCGGGGGCTGCGCACCGGCGCCGCGTAGCCGGCGGCGTTGACGATCTCGGCGAAGGCGCGGATCGCGGCCTCGCTCGAGCATTCGAACGGCGCTCCCGGCCACGGGTTGAACGGGATCAGGTTGACCTTGGCCGGGATGCCCTTGATCAATTGCACCAGCGCGCGCGCGTCGGCCGGCGAATCGTTGACCCCATCGAGCATGACGTACTCGAAGGTGATGCGCCGGGCGTTGGTGCCCGCCGGGTAGTCGCGGCAGGCGGCGAGCAGCTCGGCGATCGGGTACTTCCTGTTGAGCGGCACCAGGCGCGTGCGCAGCTCGTCGGTCACCGCGTGCAGCGACACCGCGAGGTTGACGCCGAGCTCGGCGCCGGCGCGCCGGATCATCGGCGCGACGCCGGCGGTCGACAGCGTGACGCGCCGCTTCGAGATCGCGATGCCGCCCGAGTCCATGACGATGGCGAGCGCCCGCGCGACGTTGTCGTAGTTGTAAAGCGGCTCGCCCATGCCCATCATCACGATGCTGGAGATCAGGCGCCCTTCGCTGGGCGTCGGCCACTCGCCGAGGGCGTCGCGCGCGACCAACACCTGGCCGACGATCTCGCCCGCGTCCAGGTTGCGCACCAAGGGCTGGGTACCGGTATGGCAGAAGCGGCAGGTCAGCGTGCAGCCGACCTGCGACGACAGGCACAGCGCGCCGCGGTCTTCAGCGGGGATATGGACGCACTCGACCTCGCGGCCGTCGCCCATCGCGAGCAGCCACTTGCGCGTGCCGTCGAGCGAGGTCTCGGCGCGCGCCACCGCGGGCCGCGCGATGACGTAGCGCTCGGCGAGCTTGGCCCGAAACGGCTTCGCGAGCGTCGTCATCTCGTCGAAGCCGACGGCGCCGCGGTGGTAGATCCAATGCCACAGCTGGCTGACGCGGAACGGCTTTTCGCCGAGCGCGGCCATCTCGGCGGCCAGCTCGCCGCGATCGAGGCCGACGAGGTTGGCGCGGCCCCCTGCCGGCGCGAAGCCGGAGCTTCGCTTCGGCGAAGGCAGGTCGGCGGCGCCCCGCGGAGGCGGCGCCAAGGATTGTGGGAAACCCGTCATGGCCGCCTTGATACACGCCGCCCCTCCGCCCGGCAAGCGCAGCGACGCGGGGCGACGCGGGGCGCTAGCGCAGGCCGCAGGCCTTGCCGATTGCGTTGTGGGCGGCGGTGAAGCCGAGCAGCGAGTACGTGTCCTTGGTCTTGGTGCCGCGCTTCGAGACGCCGTGCACCACCATTGCGCTTCCGGCCTTCATCGCCGCGATCATGGCCTTGTCGTTGTCCGCCCAGGCGCTGCCTTCGTGCGGGAACAAGGTGAACGACTTGTCGGCGATCTTGACCTTGATCTCGCTGCCCTCCTTGTAGACGTAACCAGCGTCGATGCTGACCTCGTCGAAGCGCTTGGCGGCCGGGCGGTGGGTCACGAAGGCATAGATCTTGCCGCGCGTGGTGTACTTGCCCTCGGCCCTCCTGGGCTCGCTCACCATGTAGCAGAGGCGCTTGCCGTCCTGGGTGGTCTTGTAGGCGCCCCAGTCCTTGAACACGCCGAGCGTATCGATCTCGGCGGCGTCCGGCGCCACCGCGACCGTTGCCGAAACCGCGACCATCAGGAGGACAGCAAGGACCCTCACGACCATGCCAAGAGCTTACCTCGACTGAATCGGCGACGCCACCCCTGGATGAAGCGGCCGCCCCGCGGCGCCGGTCCGTCAGCCGCGGCCGCGGTAGGGCTTAACACCCGGGTCGGGAATCCACAAGCCCTCGGGCGGCGCGCCGGTCTGGTAGAAGACATCGATCGGGATGCCGCCGCGCGGGAACCAGTAACCGCCGATGCGCAGCCACGTCGGCAGGAGCTCGTCGGCCAGGCGGCGCGCGATCCCGACCGTCGTTTCCTCGTGGAAGGCGCCGTGGTTGCGGAAGGCGGCGAGGTAAAGCTTCAGCGACTTGCTCTCGACGATCCACTTGTCGGGCACGTAGTCGATAACCAGATGGGCGAAGTCGGGCTGGCCGGTGACCGGGCACAGGCAGGTGAACTCGGGGCAGGTGAAGCGCACGACATAGATCTGATCCGGCGACGGATTCGACACCTTCTCGAGCACCGCGTCGTCGGGGGACGCGGGCATCTCGCTCTTCGCGCCGAGCTGGGTCAGGCCGGCGTAGCGCGCTGGCGGCTTGGTCATGGCGTTCGCCGCACCACCTGCCTGCGCAAAGCCGGAGCTTCGCTCCCGCCTTCGCGAAGCCCGCTTCGGCGGGCGAAGAGAGGTCGGCGAAGGCAGGCCGCCTCGGCGCTCATCGTCGCCATCCGATCGTGCTTAGCCGCCGCGCGCCGAGCCGCCGACGCGGCGCCGCTTGGGCGCGCCGAAGACATGCTCGGGAAAGGGCTCCGGCTCACCGCCGGGCGTCAGCGGCCGCCGGGCGAAGCGCCCCAGGCTGGTGAGCCGATCGTACATCACCACCGCGCCCGCCGTGGCGACGTTGAGGCAGAAGCGCGTCGGGATGCGCACGAGATAGTCGCAGCGCGCCACCATCCCGGGCGACAGGCTGTTGCGCTCGGGACCGAGAACGTAAGCCGCGCAGCGCGGATGGCGGAAGCTCGGCAGGTCCTCGGCCTCGTCGAGCAGCTCGGCGCCCACCAGCCGGCAGCCGCGGGGCAGCTCGAGCGAGGCGGCGTCGGCGAACTGATAGAGCGGCACCTGGTCCGGCGTGTCCGAGGTATCGGATTTGGCGTCCGAGCGGCCGTAGGCGGCGTTGACGGTAAACACGAAGCTGGCGCCAAAGGCGTGGGCCGAGCGGAATAGGTTGCCTAGGTTCATCTCCTTGCTGATACCCTCGACGCCGATGGCGAAGTAGCCGCGCATGCCCTCAGCCTGCACCGTGCGCGCCGGCGAGACAAGCCCCAAACCGCTTGCCGCGCCCATGGCATAAGCCTTCCCGAAGGTCGGGGCGCGCACTGCCCGCCACCCCCGCCACCGTGACGGACGCGGCGACGCGGCCCCGCGAGGGGTCACCGAAATGTGATTGGCGCGCGAGCGCGGGGCCGGCGTATCGTCCCAGGCCATGAAGCGGTGGTTCACATCCCTTGCCGCGAGTCTGGTCGCCGCGGCCATGCTGCTCGACGCGCCCGCCGCCGGCGCCGAGCCGCCGACGCTGGTCGAGCTGTTCACCTCGCAGGGCTGCTCGTCGTGCCCCCCGGCCGAAGCTTTCGTCGCCGAGCTCGCCAAACGCGACGACGTCATCGCGCTGTCGATGCACATCAACTACTGGGACTACATCGGCTGGAAAGACCCCTTCGCCAGCGAGGCCACGACCGGGCGGCAGCGGTCCTACGCGCGGCGGCTCTCGCGCGGCATGGTCTACACGCCGCAAACGGTGATCGACGGCGCGGCGCACGCGGTCGGCTCGGACAGGGGCTCGGTCGAGCGCGCAATTCGGAAAGCCCAGGCCGAGCCGCGCCTCAGGCTCGATATCGGCCTCGCGCAGACCGCCGACAAGGGGTTGGTGGTGTCGCTGCCCGGGGCGGACTTCAAAGGCACCGCGGCGGTGTGGCTGGCGCGCTACGACGCCGAGCGCACCACCCGCGTAACCCGCGGCGAGAATGCCGGCCGCAAATTGCGCAGCACCAACGTCGTGCGGGATTTGCAGAAGATCGGCACGTGGACCGGCCAGCCGCTCGAGCTGCGCCTACCGGCGAGCATGCTGACGGCGGGCGAGGGCGGACGCGACGGCTGCGTCATCATCGTCCAACAGGATGACTTCGGCCCCGTGCTCGGCGTCGGCAGGCTCGCGCTCTCGAACAACCCCTCTTAAGCACCGTCTGCATCGGCGCGCGGCCCTTGCCCCAGCCGGGCGTCGCAAGCGCCTCAGGTGGCGACGCCCTTCTGCATGAAGCCGGCAAGGCGCTGGGCGAAGGCGGCGGCGTCGGGCGGCTGCTCGCCCTCGAGGATGCGCGCCTGATCGAGCAAAAGGTGCGCCGCGTCGGCGAGGTCGTCGGCCGCGCCTTTCTTGCCGACCAGCTTGGCCAGCACCCGGATGAGCGGGTGCTTGGGGTTGATCTCGAGGATGCGGCTCGCGCCCTCGGCGATGCGCTTGTGCTGCCTGAGCAGGCGTTCGAGGTGCATGTCGAGGTCGCCCTCGTCGGCGACCAGGCACACCGCGCTGTCGGTCAGCCGGGCCGAGACGCGGACGTCCTTGACGGCGTCCTTCAGCGTCAGTTTGGCGAGCGCGATGAGGTTGTCGATGTCGTTGTCGCCGACGCCGTCTTCGGGCGCCGCCTCGTCCTCGTCCTTCGCCTCGGTTGCGATCGCGTCGAGGTCGAGGTCGCCCTGGGTGACCGATTTGAAGGGTTTTTCGGCGTGGCTTTGCACCGCCGGCATCCAGAACTCGTCGACCGGGTCGGAGAGCAGCAGCACCTCGACGCCGCGCGCCGCGAAGGCCTCGATCTGCGGGCTCTTGCGCAGCGCCTCGACGCTCTCGCCCGAGATGTAGTAGATCGCCGTCTGGCCCTGCTTCATGCGCCCGACGTAGTCGTCGAGGCTGATCAGGTCGTCGCCCGCGGTCGAGTGGAAGCGGGCGATCGCGATCAGGCGTTCGCGGTTCGCGCTGTCCTCATAGATGCCCTCCTTGAGCACCGCGCCGAAATTGCCCCAAAATTGGGCGTATTCCTCGGGCGCCTTCTCGGCCTTCTTCTTGAGCTCGCCGAGCACGCGCTTGACCAGTCCCGCGCGAATCCTGGCGACGACCGGGTTGTTCTGCAGCATCTCGCGGCTGATGTTGAGCGGCATGTCCTCGGAATCGACGATGCCGCGCACGAAACGCATGTATCCGGGCAGCAGGTCCCCGCAGTCGTCGGTGATGAACACCCGTTTGACGTAGAGCTTCAGCCGCGTCTTGCGCTCGACGTCGAACAGGTCGATCGGCTTGGTCG
>JADFMW010000182.1 GCA_022563655.1 Pseudomonadota bacterium | reverse complement strand
CCTGGGGCCGGCGATCCTGTTGCAGGCGTACCGCTGGATCGTCGACAGCCGCGACGAATGCACCGGCGAGCGGCTCGACGATCTCGAGGATCCGTTCCGCCTGTACCGCTGCCACACCATCATGAACTGCACCAGCGCCTGCCCCAAGGGGCTCAACCCGGCCAAGGCGATCGTCGAGATCAAGAAGCTGATGGTCGAACGCCGCATCTAGGCGGGCGGGCCAGACCCATCCGGGAATGATGTCTTGGGGATGCGATGACGCCTGACCGTAGAGGCTGTGGTATTTTTTAATTGACAGCTATGTTCCGCATATGTTCTATTGTTTCCGTAAGCGGATGAATATAGAAAAATTGGATGCGCTTTAAAATTGCGACTCATCGCTGACGATTTCACGTTTGTTGGAGTGTCTGGGGAGTTGACAATCAATGGTTGATGAATGCACTCTAAAACGGCTTGAGGCCGCGGCAAGAAATGCATTGGAAAATGCGTATTGCCGTTATAGCCGCTTTCCTGTAGGTGCCGCAGTGCTTACGGAAGATGGTGAGGTCTTTGCAGGCTGCAATGTGGAAAACGCGTCTTATGGACTAACGATTTGCGCCGAGCGAAACGCGATCTTTCAAGCGGTTGCGGCGGGCCATCGCAAGATCAAGGCCGTCGTTGTTGTCACATCGAGTTCGACACCAACGCCGCCATGCGGGGCCTGTCGGCAGGTCATCAATGAATTCGGCACTAGCACAGACATTGTGAGTGTCGACAGTACGGGCAATTCGAGCCAATACAAAATCGAGGAGCTATTGCCGAATAGTTTTAGGCCAAGTGACCTCAAGTGAGAGATTTGGAAAAAAATGGCGGAAAATAGTCCTGAAGGGGACAACGTGAAGGAAGATAAATCTGGCGGCGAGCAGCTCGGGGTCCAGGTTGCTAAGAACGCACGATTTCTCGCGGTTTTGGCAATGGAAAACGCGCCTACATGGGCGCGTATACTGGTATTTGTATGCTATGCGATTTTTGCACTTTCACTCGTTGTTTTGGTGACCCCTCCATATGATGCGAATAAGCAAATAATTGTACTCAGCATCACGATAATTTCTTTACTCGTATTAGTTGTAATAATGTTGAATCAATTTAAGCGCGTTGTTATGAGCGAAAAATTGAGAAATCCCAGGAAGGTGGACGAGATAAAGAAGGGATCGGATATCACAGGATTGACCCCTGTAGATTATGATCGCGCGATAAGTCTTTTAACTCAGATCAGGGCAAACATATTCCACTGTCTAAGTCGACATCAGAGCGATGTGTCTATTTCCAAAATAAGAGCGAATCTATTTCTCCCGCAAAAATCGAACGATGGTCCGGACTATGTTCTAAAGATTTATCCAGGTCTTCATGTAAATATGGACAAAAGTCGGGAGCGAGAGATTTCCTTTGGTCCTGGAGAGGGACTTACAGGGCGGGTGTTTGAAGATGGCAAGCCCCGAGTTGCGGAGCGCATTCCGAGTGAAGCGAAAGGATGGGACAGCTCATATACACTTACGGACGATCAGCTATCTCGAATTCATCCCAAATTGCAGTGGATACTTTCCATTCCGTTAAAACACGATAATACGCCAATCGGAGTTGTAAATATCGATGGGCTTCAAGAAGATGTACATGTTGATGCTCTATATGGTTGCATTCACAACATATTTGGTGAAATAGCGACGATGCAGGAGCTTCTGTCACGCAACACTGCTTTCAAGGAAGCAAGATCATGAAAGCTGTTATGTTTGGTGAGAGGGTCTTAGTACGAGAGTTGGTGCCAAATTCTGATAGCTTACCGACGGAGATAAGCGAGCTGACAATGATGATTGCACGAGAGGCCGGGTTGGAAAACGTGCTGCGCATCATGGAATCTCCGGAAGGTATCGACGCAGTTACATTTATGCAAAACTTATGGTCAGGAACGAAAAAAATGAAATGAATGGCACAATATGCATTGACATTGATAATGTCATCGCCAAAACCGACGAGGTTATGCGATCCGTAATCCGAATGCATTCTCGTCATGGCGTGGATTTACGGTACGAAGATGTGGTCTGTTTCGACTACTGGCTATGTCGCGATTCTCTGGGACGGCGAATCGATAGAGATGAATGGAACTTGATCCATGAAGAATTCACGTCCAACCATATAGCCCGTATTTCCCCCGTTCAGGGCGTTCAAGAAATTCTCGGAGCGTTAGCACACAGATTTGATGTCCATCTAGCGACAACGCGGCTGGAGCAAGCGCACGAGGCGACCCGAGAATGGCTGAAGACGCATTCGATCGCACACGATCACCTGCATTTTGCAAGACACGGCGAGAAGCACTTGTTAGACCATGCATTTGTTGCTGTCATAGAGGATGATCGCGAACAGGCTGTGGCGTTCTATGCGAGTGGGATCCCAGCATATTTGATCGCGCATCCCTGGAATACGGTCGGTCCACACAGCCCCATCAAGCGAATGAGCGGTTGGGAAGAAATTATCGAAACCCTTCTGGGATCGGATTTGTAGACACACCATCATGAACTGCACGCGCGCCTGCCCCAAGGGGCTCAACCCGGCCAAGGCGATCGTCGAGATCAAGAAGCTGATGGTCGAACGCCGCATCTAGGGCGGGCGGGCCACCTCCCCCCTGGCTTGCCAGGCCGTATGACGGGATCCGTGAGGGCACGATCGATGAAGCTGACCGAGGAGCAAGTCGCCGAGTTTAACGAGCAGGGCTTCGTGTTCGTCCCCGAGCTGTACAGCCGCGCCGAGGTCGATGTGCTGATGGCCGAGGTGGCGCCGCTGTTCGCCGAGGAGCGCCGCGAGAACGTGCGCGAGAAGCGCGGCGGCGTGGTGCGCACCAACTTCGCCGCCCATACCTACAACGACGCCTACCGGCGCCTGTCGCGCCACCCGCGACTGATCGAACCGGCGATGCAACTGCTCGACGGCCCGGTCTACATTCACCAATTCAAGATCAACGGCAAGGCGGCGTTCAACGGCGATGTCTGGCAGTGGCACCAGGATTACGGCACCTGGGCCAACGACGACCTGATGCCCGAGCCACGGGCGATGAACCTCGCGATTTTCCTCAGCGAGGTCACCGAGTTCAACGCGCCGCTCTTGTTCATCCCCGGTTCGCACAAGGGCGGCCGCATCGACGCCGGCCACGACGTCACCACCACCAGCTATCCGCTGTGGACGATCGACGACGAGACCATCGCCGGGCTGATCGCCGAGAACGGCATGTACGCCGCCAAGGGCGCGCCCGGCTCGGGCCTGTTCTTCCACTGCAACCTGGTGCACGGCTCGGGCAGCAACATGTCGCCGTGGGACCGCGTCATCGCCTACATCAGCGTCTGTCACGTCGACAACCACATCCGCCGCTTCAAGCGTCCGGAGTGGATCGCCCACCGCGACTTCACGCCGATCGAGTGCCTTCCCGACGACTGCCTGCTGGCGCCCGCCGGGACAGAATAGAGCGGGCCAGGCGTCGACGCCGGCGCCACGCGGGCATTAACGGCCGAGCAGGGGTTAACGGCCGAGCAGACTGGCGAAGGCGGCGAGGAATCGCTCGACGTGGTCGTCGGTGGTGGCGGTGGCTAGGCAGCCGTGGAGGCTCGGCGGCAGCAGGAAGCCCTCGTTGAGCAGCGCGAGCGAGGCGATTTCCTGCCATTCGCGGTCGGCCGTCGCCGCCGTGCGGTAGTCGGTGATCTCGTGGGGCGTGGCGCTGATCTTGAACAGCGAGCCGGCGCCCGTGATTTGCAGGGGCAGCCCGCGGCAGAGCTCGCCCAGGCTCGAGCGGATTCGCTCGCCGCCCGCGTTGAGCGCCGCCAAGACATCCTCGGTGAGAGCGTCCATGGTGGCCTTGCCGGCGGCCATGGTGATCGGATTGGCGTTGAACGTTCCGGCGTGCGTCACGCGGCCCGGCCGACGCGGCTCGCTGAGCGCCAGGATGTCGGCGCGCCCGGCGACCGCGCCCACGGGAAAGCCGCCGCCGATGATCTTGCCGAGGGTGGTCAGGTCGGGGCGCACGCCGAGGAGTCCCTGGGCGCCGTTGAAGCCGAGCCTGAACGCGATGACCTCGTCGAAGATCAGGACCATGCCGCGCGCATCGCACAGCTCGCGCATGCGCTCGAGAAAGCCCGGCTTCGGGGCGATCAGGCCCATGCGGTTGGCGAGCGGCTCGACCAGGATCGCGGCGATCTCGCCGCCGTGGCGCCGAACGGTCCGTTCCAAGGCGTCCGTGTCGTTGTACGGCAGCACCAGCACGCGGCCGGCGCTGCCCGTCAGGCCGGCGGAATCGGGCACGGCAGTGGGTTGGTCGGGGGCTCCGAAGCGGTCGGGCGGCGGGCTGATCGACCAGTATACGTCGTCGTAGGAGCCGTGGTAGCTGCCCTCGAACTTGACCACCACATCGCGGCCGGTGAACGCGCGGGCAAAGCGCAGCGCGAACATGACCGCCTCGCTCCCCGAGTTCGCGAAGCGCACGCGCTCGGCCGACCGCAGCCGCTCGCAGATAACGCCGGCCATATCGATCTCGCTTTCGCTCGGCGCGAAGTAAGAGCTCCCCAGCTTGAGCTGGGCGTTCACCGCGGCGACGACGCGCCCATCGGCGTGGCCGAGCGGCAGCGAGGTGGCGTTGAACCACATGTCGGTGATGCGCCGGCCGTCGCGATCGACCAGCGTCGCGCCCTCGCCTCTCGCGATGTAGGGGGCGTAGGGCTTGCGGATGATGGAGTCGCGGGTGTAGCCGCCGGGGAGCAGCCGTTCGGCTCTATCGTGGAGCTCGGCCGAGGCGGGCGTAAGGCCGCGGTAGCGCGCCTCGATCTCGGGCCCGCGCGCCTTGAGCGGCGCGTAGAAGTCGTCGCCCAGGTCGCGGGCCGTGGCGGTCGCGTTCATTCACCTGTTCCCCGCTGCCGCACGGGCCGAACAGACGCCGCGAGGTTCGCGGCCGCACTCATCGGCTGGCGCGGCGCTCACCGAGATTGCCGCGCCGGGAGCACATCCTCTCGAAGCAGCTCTCCCGGGTGCGTCGGGCAGCGGGCGCGCCCGGT
>JADFMW010000181.1 GCA_022563655.1 Pseudomonadota bacterium | reverse complement strand
GCATCGCGCCGCACGCTTTTCCTAGCCTGTCGTGCGATATCCGCCGTGCCGCACCCGTCCATGGTGAGAAGTCCGGGCTAGGGGCGCAGCGCCGGCAGCACTTGCTGGGCGATCCAGTTGGCCGTCTCGCACTGCCGGATTTCGAGGCTCATCACGTCGTCGTCGACCCCCAGCGCCCAGGCGACGTCGGCACGCGACGGGTCGCGGTGCAGGGTCTCGAGCTGGGCGATGTAGTGCAGCGCCCGGCCTTCGTCGTGGAACAAGCCCAGCTCGATCATCTTGGCCCGGCGGCAATGGATCAGCCGCGCCATCTCGTGCAGGTCGTACTCGGGATGGTACTGCAGCCCCCAGAACATCCCATTGAGGTGCGCCACGCTCATCGACTGGACACGGGTGAAGCGGTTCGAGGCGAGCAGCCGCGCGCTCGCCGGCCAGTGGGTGACCTCGTCGTCGTGGCTGATGAAGGCATCGAAGACGCCGGGCTTGCCCACGTACATGGGGTGGGCGCGGCCCTCCGGGGTGAGCTGGATCTTGCGCGCGATGCCGATCTCGCGGCCGCGCGGGTTGGCGCGGCACTCGCCGCCGGCGGCGACCACCGCGATCTGCACCCCCCAGCAGCTTCCGAAGCCGGGCACGCCCGCCTCGAACGCCGCGCGGCACAGCTCGATCTGGTTCTTTACGCGGGGTTCGTCGTCGAAGACGGTGAGGCTGCACCCGGTCCAGGCGATGCCGTCGTAGCGCGCCAGCTCGGCGCCGGCAGGCAAGCTTGCGTCGGGGTCCGAGGGGAACAGGGTGTCGACCGGCGCGTTGGGAACGAAGCGGCGCAGCATCGCCGCGTAGAGATCGGCGGCGATCGACGCGCCGCCGGCGACCAGCTCCTCGCGCGCCGCCTTGCTGTAGCCGTCGACGACGAGGAAACGGGGGGCGCCGCTCAACACAGCCTCGCCCGGGCCGCTTGCGCCCCGGCCAGCCGGTCGACGACCTCCGGCAGGTCGGCGGCGCGCCGGCAGACGGCGTCGGCACCGGTGGTCGACTCGTCGGTCCGGCGCACGGCGGTGAACAGCACCGCCTTCATGCCCACCGCGTGGGCGCCCTTGATGTCGGTGTCCTCGCGGTCGCCGACGTGGACCATCGCGCCCAGATCGACGCCGAGCCGCTCGGCAGCGAGGTGGAACATGCGCGGGTCGGGCTTGGAGCAGCCGACCTCGTCGGAGAACACGAAGGCGCTGAAGAAGCGGTCGAGACCGTAATGCCCGAGCAGCTCGCGCAGCACCCGGCCCGGAGTCACGAGGGCGTCGGAAACGACGCACAGCTTGTAGCTTTCGTGCAATGCGGCGAGCGCGTCCGCGATGCCGGGGACGGCGTCGGGGGGCACGTCGAGCTCCATGGTCTCGAGCCGCATGACGAGGCCGTCGAACTCGTCCCCGGGCAGCTCGCGCCCGAGGCCGGCGAGCAGCACCTTGAGGCGCTCGGCCATGGTCCAGGTGACGTGGTGGTCGTGCCACACCTTCTTGAAGACGGCGCCGGTCACGTCGTAGGCCGCCGCGACCACGTCGGGCGGGATCGCGCCGTGGCGCACGAGCGCCCGGTGGATCAAGTGGCGGTGCTCGTCGGTCTTGCCGCGCAGGCCGCGGGCCTCGCGCTTGGGCTCGTCGGTCTGGTCCGCGATCATCGTGTCCCACAGGTCGATGGTGACCGCCTCGATGCGCTCCGCCACGCCGTTCGCCCCTCGCCGGTGAACCGAACGCCCGCGCGGTCGTCAGCGCCGCCACGGGCCGCCGGGCATCTTTCCCACCCGCCGGGGCGGGCGCAAGAGAAATCTCGCGCCGCCGACGGGCGCGGCGCCGTGCCGCTTCCAATCCGCCATGCGAGCGGGCAGACTGGCGCGCCATGAAGGCCGCATGCAGCCCCGAGATGGTCGCCTTCGCCAATCGCCTCGCCGACGCCAGCGGCGCGGTGATCCGGCGCTACTTCCGCCGGCCCGTGGCGGTTGACCGCAAGAGCGACGACAGCCCGGTCACCGAGGCCGACCGCGAGGCCGAACGCGCCATGCGGGCGCTGATCGAAGAGGCCTTTCCCGGCCACGGCATCATGGGCGAGGAGCACGGCGACGCCCATGCCGGGGCCGAACTGGTCTGGGTGCTCGACCCGATCGACGGCACCCAGTCCTTCATCACCGGCCGGCCCGTGTTCGGCACCCTGATCGCGCTGGTCCGCCGGGGCAGGCCGATCCTCGGCGTCATCGACGCGCCGATCACGGGGGAGCGGTGGGTCGGCGTGGCCGGCCGGCCGAGCACGCTGAACGACAAGCCGGTCCGCGTCCGCCCTTGCGAGAGCCTGGAGCGGGCGGTGCTCTACGCGCCCGCGCCCGAGTACTTCACGGGCGCCGATCTCGAGGCCTACCGGCGCTTGCGCTCTCGCGTCGGGATGCCGCGCGAAGGGGACGACTGCTACGCCTACGCCCTGCTCGCCATCGGCTGCGTCGACCTGGTGGTCGAAAGCGACATGCAGCCCCACGATTTTCTCGCCCTGGCGCCGGTGATCGAGGGGGCGGGCGGGATCATCACCGACTGGCGGGGCGCGCCGCTGACCCTCGGTTCCGACGGCCGCGTCCTCGCCGCCGGCGACCCGGCGGCGCACGCCGCGGCGCTCGCGCGGCTCGCCGGTTGAGCGCGGTCGCGGCCCGCGGCCATTGATGTCAACGCCCGAGGCATGCAATATCGGCGCGGAGCCACGCAGACATCGGGGAACGCCATGGGACGGAAAGTCGCCGCCCTCACCTTCGCGGTGATCCTCGCCGCCGGCGCCGCCGGCGCCGCCGGCGCACAAGAGAAGGTGACGCGCAGCCATGCTCTGTCGCTGCTCGGCGAGCCGAAATATGGGCCGGGCTTCGAGCATCTCGATTACGCCGATCCGAACGCCCCGAAGGGCGGCAAGCTCAAGCGTTACGCCATCGGCGGTTTCAGCAGCCTCAATCCATTCATCGTCAAGGGAGAGCCCGCCGCCGGGCTCGGTCTCGTCTACGAGAGCTTGATGACCTCGCCGCGGGATGACGCCACGGCCGAGTACGGGTTGATCGCCGAGAGCATCGAGGTCCCCGAGGACCAATCGTGGGCAGCCTTCAACCTTCGGCCCGAAGCGCGCTGGCACGACGGCACGCCGATCACGCCCGAAGACGTGATCTTCAGCTTCGAGACCCTGAAGAAGAAGGGGAGCCCGTTCTACCGCTTTTACTACGCCGACGTCGTCGAGGCCGAGAAGATCGGCCCGCGCAAGGTGAAGTTCACGTTCAGCGGCGGCGTCAACTGCGAGCTGCCACAGATCATGGGCGAGCTTCCGATCATTTCGAAGGCCTACTTCACGGCCAACGACTTCGAAAAAACCAGCCTCGATCCGCCGCTGGGCAGCGGTCCCTACCGGGTCAAGGACGTCGATCCGGGCCGCTCGATCACATATCAACGCGTGGCGCAGTATTGGGGCCGGGATCTGCCCATCAACCGCGGGCGCTACAACTTCGACACCTTGCGCTACGACTATTACCGCGACACCACCGTGGCGCTCGAGGCCTTCAAGGCGGGGGAGTACGATTACCGCGCGGAGAGCGTCTCCAAGAACTGGGCCACCGCTTACGATTCCCCCGCCGTCCGCGCCGGCCGGATCATCAAGGAGGAAATCCCGCACCAGCGCCCCACCGGCATGCAGGCCTTCGTCTTCAACTCGCGCCGGGCGATGTTCGAGGACCCCCGGGTGCGCCAGGCGCTCGCGTACGCCTTCGACTTCGAGTGGACCAACAAGAACCTGTTCTACGGCCAGTACACCCGGACAAAGAGCTACTTTTCGAATTCCGAGCTGGCCTCCTCGGGCCTGCCCGGGCCGGAGGAGTCGAAGATCCTCGAGCGCTATCGCGGCCGCATCCCCGAGGAGGTCTTCACCACCGAGTACGCGCCGCCGTCGACCGACGGCAGTGGCAACATCCGCAACAACGTCCGCAAGGCGCTTCGCCTTCTCACGGCAGCGGGCTGGGAGATCAAAGACACCAAACTGGTCAACGCCGAGACCGGGCAGCCGTTCGAGTTCGAGATCCTGCTGAATGCGCCGATCTGGGAGCGCATCGCATTGCCGTACGTGCGCAACCTCGCGCGCCTCGGCATCAAGGCGCGGGTGCGCACGGTGGACAGCGCCCAGTACGAGAACCGCAACGAGGACTTCGACTTCGACATGATCGTGGACGTCTTCGGGCAATCGGAGTCGCCCGGCAACGAGCAGCGCGATCTCTGGGGCTCGGCCTCCGCCGACCGCGTGGGCGGCCGCAATACCATCGGCATCAAGGACCCGGTGATCGACGAGCTCATCGAGAAGGTCATAGCAAGACCGTGCGGCGACCGGTCCGGCTTGGTCGCCGCGACGCGGGCGCTGGACCGGGTGCTGCTGTGGGGACATTACGTCGTCCCCCATTGGCACATCCGATACGAGCGCCTCGCCTACTGGAACAAGTTCGGCAGGACGAAGGTGGCGCCGAAGTACGGCACCGACCTTTTTGCCTGGTGGATCGACGCGGCCAAGGAGAAGGCGCTGGCGGCTGGAGAGTAGACGGCCAAGCCGCAGTGACCGCGGCCTGGCGCGGGCGGCGGCATCGGAGGGCGGAATGATCGTCGGTGTTATCGTGGGCTGGACGCTGGTGCTCGGCGCGCTGGCCGCGCTCGCGACGTACCAATTCGACGCCCTCGGAGCGATCTGGGCCTCCATCCACGCCAACAGCCTGGTCGGCTTCGGCGCCGTGGTCGAGAAGTCGATCAGCCCGGCGCTGTGGACCGAGGTGCTGGTGCCGCTCTTGTCGCAGCCGGCGTGGCTGGTACTCGGCGCGCCCGGCGCCGCGCTGGCGGCGCTGTTTCACTGGCTCAGGCGCCGCGCCTGAAAGTGACTGGAGCATGATGCGATCGAATTGAATCGATCGGATCATGCCAGCCCGCGACCGCGGGCCGCCACCCCTGCGGCGGGCGCCTGCGGCGGGCGCCGGCGGCGGGCACCTGCGTGGCGCGTGAACGCCGGTCATCTTTACTGCTTAAAGA
>JADFMW010000180.1 GCA_022563655.1 Pseudomonadota bacterium | reverse complement strand
GCGGGCCGCCCGCGGCGTCGAGCGCCTCAACCGGAGCGGCGGCTACGCTTTTCGGCTCTCTCCTGGCGGATCGATCCCGCCCGGCGCGATGACGGCCGCATCCTGGTGAGAAATGCGGGCTAAGCCGCGCGATCAGGGCTGCTACCCTGGTATTGGCAACTTATCGTGAGGGTAATAATTCCCGTTGTGGTTGCAGCCACTGCAACTCGATGGTAGAGTTACATCGTGCGTGAACAAGACCGCAGCCGTGAGAGATGGAATGCGGCCATGACCGTCGAACGCAATCCGTAGGTGGAGGCAGAAGATGGCAAACCAAGTCGCGATTCTTCACGGCTGGAGTGACGACTCGGAGTCATTCCGGCCGCTGGCCGCGTTTCTCGAAAGGAACGGTTACGACGCCGTGCCCATTTGGCTCGGCGATTACATTTCTATGTCCGACGAAGTTCGTATCGAAGACGTCGCCAAGCGAATGCAAGAAGTCGTTTTACAGAAGCGGAAAGAAGACGAGCTGGCCAAGACGTTCGATCTGATTGTGCACAGCACGGGCGGCCTGGTTGCGCGTAGCTGGATCTCGACCTACTACCCCAACGGCATCGATTGCCCGGTCAAGCGTCTCCTGATGCTCGCACCGGCCAACTTTGGCTCGCGGCTGGCGACCGCTGGCAAGAGCTTGCTCGGCCGTGTTTTCAAGGGCTGGAAGCATGGATTTCAGACCGGCCGAGAGATGCTAACGGCGCTGGAGCTGGCCTCCCCGTTCCAGTGGGAGCTGGCGCAGCGCGACCTGTTCGTGCCCGAGGGCAGCGATGATGCCCGTACCGCGTACGGCGAGGACGCGGTGTGGCCGTTCGTCATCGTGGGTTCGCATCCCTATCCCAGCGGCCCGCGTACGTTAGTCAATGAAAACGGCTCGGACGGCACGGTCCGCGTCGCCGCCGCCAACCTAAATGTGCGCGGAATCACTGTCGATTTTGCAAAGAACTTGGACGATCCCGAACTCACGCACTGGCGGCTCCGTCGGGCCGAGGATTTCGCGTTTCCCCTCGCGGTTTTGCCCGACCGCGACCACGGCACCGTCATCTTACCCGAAGCTAACGAGCTCGAATACGAGGGCCCCGCTGAATTTGGCCTTCCCGCGCTGATCTTGGAGGCGCTCAATTGCGATAAGCCCGACACATACAAGGCACTGCGCGACAAGTGGTTCGCCGCGAGCGAGGACACAGCGAGCCTGAGACGGCCAGAGAACGCCGACGAGTTGGGTAGGCGCTTCCCCGGCAAGCACACACCCGACACCGAGTACTATCACCAGTACGTACAAATCGTGGTCAGGGTGGTCGACGACCACGGCGGGCTGGTTGACGACTTCTTCATTGAATTTTTCGGTCGGAGAGACCGGGAAAATCGGCGTTCGGACGAAGCTCTCTACTTCCACAGGGAAGTGCTCGAAAACGTCCATCCGAAGGCACAGGTGGCTACCCGCTGCTTGTTCATTGACCGCACCGACTTGGTGGAAAACTTCTATGACAAGGTCCCCGAGGGCGAGCCAAAGGAGTTGCGGGCGACCATCTCCGCCGTCCAGCCAGGTCCCAAAGTTCGCTACTTCGCCGAGGAAGGGGAGTCGCCCGAGGGATCGCTGCTCGTCCATAGTCAGGCGGAGGACAGGCGTTGGCTCAGGCGAAACTCGACTCACTTCGTCAAGATCATCATTCCGCGGGTGCCGAGCGACGAGGTATTTACGCTTACTCGGTACGAGGCCTGATCGCACGCGAGTTCGTGACCGTCCACGACGATCGCCCACCGATAGGCATGCCAAGCGGCCCGCTTCCGCGGGAGTGACAAACCACTCTCGGGAGCGTAATCAATAGCGCAGACCAACGGTCAACGGAGAAGGCTATGGCCGAGGCCTACGACGTTGTCGTGGTCGGCGGCGGCGTGGTCGGCGCGGCGACCGCGTTCCACCTCAAGAGGCTCGGCTGCGCGCGCGTCGCGCTGGTCGAGCGCGGCCAGGTGTGCTCGGGCGGCACGGCGAAGTCGTGCGCCATCATCCGCACCCACTACTCGATTCCCACCAACACCCAGCTCGCCGTCCAGAGCCTGGGCGTCTTCGAGAACTTCCGCGAGGCGCTCGACGACGACGAGGCCGAGTGCGGCTTCGTCAACTCGGGCTACCTGATCCTCGCGCCAGAGGGCAAGACCGCCGACAGGCTCGCCGCCAACCTCGACATGCAGGCGCGGCTCGGCGCCGAGACGCAGCCGATCTCGCCGGCCGAGGCGATCGAGCGCCACCCACTGCTGTCCGCCGACGACATCGCAGCGGTGGGCTTCGAGCCGCGCTCGGGCTACGCCGATCCCTATCTCACCACGACGAGCTTCGTGCGCGCCGCCCGCCGCCTGGGCGTCGAGGTCATGGCCGAGCGGCCCGTCACCGGGCTGTTGCGCGACGGTGCGCGCATCGCCGGGGTGCGCACCGCCGGCGGCGACATCGCCGCCGGCGCCGTGGTCGGCGCCATCGGCCCGTGGACGGGCGCGCTGGCCCGCTGGGCCGGCGCCGAGCTGCCACTCGAGGTATCGCGGCACGTCGTGCTCACCTTCCGCGCCGCCGCGCCGTACGAGCGCAGCCTGCCGGTGGTCAAGGACCTGGCGACCGACAACAAGATGTACTTCCGGCCGGCGAGCGGCGGCGTGGTGCTGGTCGGCACCGGCGACCACGGCGACCCGCTGGACGAGCCCGACGCGATGGACGAGACCGTCGGCCTCGAGGTGACCGCGCACCAGGGCGTCCAGCTCGCCCACCGCATGCCGAGCTTCGCCGGCGCCGAGCTCACGGCCTCGTGGACCGGCCCCTACGACATCACGCCGGACTGGAACCCCGTGCTCGGCCCGGTTCCGGGCGTCGACGGCCTGCATGTCGCCTACGGCTTCTCGGGCCACGGCTTCAAGCTGGCGCCGGCGGTGGGACGGGTGCTGGCGCAGTCGGTGCTGGGGCTTGTCCCCGAGGTCGACATCGCGCCCTACCGCCTCGGCCGCTTCGCCGAAGGAAAGCTCTTGACCGGCGCCTACGGCATCGGTTCGATATCCTAGGCCGCGGCGGCGGAAGGAGCGGTCGCCACACGAACCCGGGGAGGAGCGCCATGCGCGAGAACAGGATCCGTTCGATCTGGCAGGACGGCGGCACGGCCATCAACGGCTGGCTCGGCATACCGAGCGCGTTCGCCGCCGAGACCATGGCGCACCAGGGCTGGGACTCCCTCACCGTCGATCTCCAGCACGGCGTGATCGGCTACCAGGTCGCGGTGACCATGCTGCAGGCGATCTCGACCACGCCCGTCGTGCCGCTCGCCCGCGTGCCGTGGCTCGACCCCGCGATCATCATGAAGATGCTCGATGCCGGCGCCTACGGGCTGATCTGTCCGATGGTCAACAGCCGCGCCGAGGCCGAGGCCTTCATCGGCGCCTGCCGCTACCCGCCGGAGGGCTTCCGCAGCTTCGGGCCGATCCGCGCCCTGTTGTACGCCGGCGACGACTACGGCCGGCACGCCAACCAGACCGTGCTCACCATCGCCCAGATCGAAACCGCCCAGGCGGTCGACAACATCGACGAGATCGTGAGCGTGCCGGGTCTCGATGCGGTCTACATCGGCCCGGTCGATCTCGGCTTGTCGCTCGGCTTCGAGCCGAAGTTCGATCGCACCGAGCCCGAGGTCGTCGCGGCCATCGACAAGGTCCTGAGCGCGGCCGGGCAGCACGGCGTGGTCGCGGGCATTCACAACGCCACCGTGGCCTACGCCCGGCAGATGATCGACAAGGGGTTCCGCTTCGTCACGGTCCAGTCGGACGCCCGGCTCATGGCCGCGGCGGCGCGCGACATCGTCGACGGCCTGCGCGCAGATCGGTCATGAAATCGGCCCTGAAATCGGCCATGAGGAAGGTGCTGGTCGTCCAGCCGATCCACGACGTGGGGCTCGATCTGCTGCGCGCCCGCGACGACGTGGCCGTCAGCGTGGTCGACGATCCCGGCGACGAGGCTCTGCGCGCGCACTTGGCCGAGGCCGAGGGCGTCATCGTCCGCAACGACCGCGTGGACGCCGACATGCTGGCCGCGGCGCCGAAGCTCAAGGTGGTGGCGCGCCACGGCGTCGGCTTCGACAACGTCGACGTCGCCGCGCTCACCCGGCGGGGAATCCCGCTCGCGCTGGTCGGCGACGTCAACGCCGTGGCGGTGGCCGAGCATACGCTCTATCTGATGCTGGCCGTGGCCCGAAAGGGCTTCGCCCTCGACCGCGCCGTGCGTACGGAACGGTTCGCAGAGCGCGATGTGATCGCCGCCACCGAACTGTGGCGCAAGACGCTGCTCGTCGTCGGGTATGGCCGCATCGGGCGTCGCGTCGCCGCGCTTGGCCGCGCCTTCGACATGACCGTCTCCGTGTACGATCCGCTCGTCGCCGCGGCCGAGTCAAAATTCCGCTAGCCATCGGGTCGTCACCTCGCGCGCCTCGATCGGCAGAGCCGGATGCGTGCAAGCGCCGGCTTTGCCCGCCTTTAAGGACGGTAGATCACCGCCGTCACAGCGCCAATCCAGAGAAGTATGTTGACGACAGACGGGAGGTCACCAAGGACCGTTTCGGTCGGGTTGGAATCGTTCTCCACCTGGTAGACCAAGTAGAGATAGCGGAAGATGCCGAAGAGAACAAAGGGGAGGGTATAGATCAGGGCGCCGGTCTGAAACTTCTCAAAGGTCTCCGGTGCCACGGCATAGAGAGCATAGGACATCACGGTCGAAGCGGCCACCACGTTGATCATCTGATCGAGGAAGGAGGGGCTGTACTGTGCCAGCACCTGGCGCTGGTCACTAGCCGAATCCTGCAGCAAAAGGAGCTCGTGACGCCGCTTCGAGAACCCGAGCAAGAGAGCCAGGAAGATCGTGCACAGGAGCAGCCAGGTGGAGACCTCGACGTCGATCGCTGCGGCTCCGGCGGCAACGGCGCCAATCATCTTGATCGCTCGTTCGCAGTCGTCAAACTCTCGATCAATAATCATCGCTTTGGTGAGATCGTGGAACTCATTCCAACCATGATCCACATCCGTTACCCAT
>JADFMW010000013.1 GCA_022563655.1 Pseudomonadota bacterium | reverse complement strand
CTTTTCGGCTCTCTCCTGGCGGATCGATCCCGCCCGGCGCGATGACGGCCGCTTCCTGGTGAGAAATGCGGGCTAGAAGCAAGACGCTCGGCATTTCACGAGAACGTCGGGGTTGGTGCTTACGGCATTAAGTTGCCATGGCTGCCCCAGGTTTCGCAGCAGTGCGGGCGATTGCCGCTCCTCCGCCGGCTCGGTCAGTCCGAGGCCGCCACCCGTGGGGGGAAAACCCGGAGGAGTGGAAACCACTACGGCCTCGCACCCTCTGGTCCCAGCGTAATCGGTCGACAGAGCAGGCTCGGTGAACTTCTCGATCACGATCCGAGTTATCACGCAGATATTATGTTCGCCCAAGAACACTGTCGGGTTGGACAGGCTATTGGCTTCCGGGGACATATAGACTTGAAGCTCACCCGCCATGCCGGACGGCCCCGATGCACCCGCGGGCCCGGGAGGGCCGGGCGGCCCGGGCGGTCCCGACAATCCAACGGGTCCTTGAGGACCAAGGGGTCCGGGCGGTCCCTGTTCACCCACCGATCCCAGGCGGCCAAGCGGGCCGGGCGGCCCGGGCGGTCCCGGCAAGCCAACGGGTCCGCGGGAACCGAGGAGTCCGGGCGGTCCTTGGAATCCGACCGCTCCCTTGGGGCCACGCGAGCCGGACGGCCCGTACTCTCCCTCCGGCCCCAGGGCGCCACGCGGCCCCTGGGGGCCGAGCAGCCCTTGGAGGCCGGGAAGCCCGGGCGGCCCCAGATCGCCCACGGATCCCTTCTCTCCCCCAGGCCCCTGGATCCCGATCGGCCCCTGATCGCCCACGGGTCCCTTCTCTCCCCCAGGCCCCAGGGGGCCGAGCGGCCCCTGATCGCCCACAAGTCCTTGCTCTCCCGGCGACCCCTGGGGGCCGAGCGGCCCGATCAGCCCCTGGTCGCCCACAAGTCCCTGCTCTCCCGGCGACCCCTGGGGGCCGAGCGGCCCGGGAGGTCCCTGGTCGCCAACGTCTCCCTTCTCGCCCTTGGCTCCTCCAGGCGGCCCTTTCGGCCCGGGCGGGCCCTGGTCGCCCATGGATCCCTGCTCTCCCACCAACCCTTGGGGGCCGGGCAGCCCAGACGGTCCCTGCTCTCCCGATGGTCCCCGCTCTCCCGGCAGCCCCTGAGCACCGGCCAGCCCAAGCGGCCCCTGCTCTCCGACGGGTCCCAGCTTCCCCGGCAACCCCTGACGGCCAGGAAGCCCCGACAGACCCTGCTCTCCGACGAGACCCTGCTCTCCCACCGATCCCTGGGGGCCGATCACTCCCTCGCCAGGCGGTCCTTGCTCTCCGACGGGTCCCTGCTCTCCCACCGGTCCCTGGAGGCCGACCGGTCCCTCGCCAGGCGGTCCTTGCTCTCCGACGGGTCCCTGGGGGCCGGGCGGGCCGGGCCAACCGTCCCGACCGGGCTGTCCGGGCGACCCTTGAGATCCCGGCTCGCCGGACGGCCCCTGCTCGCCGGGCGGCCCCTGAGGCCCGGGCGGCCCCGGCCACCCGCGCGGCCCGGGGGGGCCGGGCGCTCCCTGCGGACCGATCTCCACGCCGGCCTGTGCGAGCAATACCGCCGCCGCCTGGCCTCGCTCGACCCAGGCGCCGTCGGCGACATCCAACCGACCTGCATGGCTCGGCGCCAGCGGCAGCCCAAGGCAGGCCGCCAAGGTCAAAGCCGTCCACGCCAGTCGGGAACCGCGAATGGTTGATTTAGCGTAATTCACACTTTTTTGCTTCTGCCCGACGATCGATGTCGAGACGCGCGTCTAAAGCCCTCCCCTCGAACCCCAACAAGGGCGCCCTGCCTCGAAAATAGGGCGCCCTGCCTCGAATATAGGACGCCCTACCTCGAAAAGAGCCAGGATCGGCCCGTGGTTTCCAGAAACCCACGCATCGCTGCCCATCATCGGGCAACGAGTCGCATTCAGCACCACCCTCGCAATTAACGCGACAGCTTCCCAACGGGCCTCGTTGATCAAAGGATGCTAGCATGAGTTTGTCTCGCAGTCCATCCGACGATGGCTTACCGCCAGAGCCAGGAATGCAACCTAAAGAGGCCGTAAGGACAACCCGGATTTGACTAGAAATGCCGGATTTGACTAGAAATGCCGGTAGCCGCGGGCGCCGAGGACCACGTCGGCGCCGGCGTCGTCGACCACGCGCACCTCGGCGCCGGCCGTGATGCGACCGATCTTGGTGAGCGGCAGAGCGAGCGCGGCTGCGAGCTCGGCCACCTGTCCGGCGACTTCGGGACCGGCGGTGAACGCGATCTCGTAGTCGTCGCCCCCGGTCAGCACCACGGGGCTTAGCGACCGATCGGCGTCCACCGCCGCCTGCGCCGCCGGAGACAGCGGCAGGCGCTCGGCCTCGACCTCGGCGCCCACCTTCGAGCACTCGCAGATGTGGCCGAGGTCGGCGACAAGCCCGTCCGAGACATCGATCGCGGCATGGGCGATACCGCTGAGCCGTGCGCCGAGCGCGAGCCGTGGCTGCGGCAGGCGGTAGCGATCGACGAGGGCGGCGCGGCCGGCGGCGTCGACGCCCGCCAGCTCGCCACGCAAGGTCCTTAGGCCCAGCGCCGCGTCGCCCAAGGTGCCGGAGACGAAGACGAGGTCGCCCGGCCGCGCCCCGCTACGAAGCACCTCGCCCCCGTCGCTCACCTCGCCGAGCGCCGTCAGCGACGCCACGAGCGGGCCGTCGGTCGCGACGATGTCGCCGCCGATCAAATGGATTCCGTACGTCTCCTGATCCTCGGCCAAGCCCGCGGCGAAGTCCTCGAGCCAGTCTTCCTTGGTGCCGCGCGGCACGGCAAGCGCCAACAGGTACGTGCGCGGGGCCGCCCCCATCGCGGCGAGATCGGAAAGGTTCACCCGCAACAGCTTGCGGGCCACCATGGCGGGAGGATCGTCGGCCAAGAAGTGCCCTCCGGCGACCACCATGTCGGTGGTGACGACGAGCCGCCGGCCGGGGGGAACCTCGACCACGGCGGCGTCGTCGGTGAGGCCCAACGCCTCGGGCGCGCCGCGCGCGAGCGGCGCGAACAGTTCGGCGATGAGGGAAAACTCGTCCACCTACGGCGCACCGCCCTGGGTCGGGAACTCGGCGGACCGGAGCTCGTGGGCAAGACGGTCGAGAACGCCGTTCACCAGGCCCGGCTCGCCGCGCTCGAAGAACGCCTGGGCGACCTCGACGTACTCGTCGATCACCACCCGCGCGGGCACGTCGGGCCGCCCCAGCAGCTCGAACGTGCCGCAGCGCAATACCGCCCGCAGCAACAGCTCGAGCCGGTTCACGGTCCAACCCTCGGCGAGGGCGCCGCCGATTAGGGGGTCGACGTCGGCCCGGCGGGCGCTGGCGCCCCGCACGAGGGCGGCAAACAGCCCGGTATCGGCCTCGAGCGGAAGCGCATCCTCGGCGCCCGCGCAGAGGCGGTGGCGCACGAACTCATCGATCACGTCTTCCGCGTCCGCCTCGCTGATTTCGATCTGGTAAAGCGCCTGCACCGCGGCGAGGCGTGCCATGCTGCGATCGCCGTGCGGCCGTTGCGACGACCCGCCGGGACCCCCGCCGCTCATGGCCCGGCAATCTCGAACTTCCGCTTGATCGCGACCATGGCAAGGCAGGCCTCCGCCGCGTCCCGTCCCTTGTTCCTGCCGTCGACCGCCGCGCGCGCCACCGCCTGCTCGCGGCTCTCGCAGGTCAGGATGCCGCAGCCGATGGCCGCGAGGTGCACGAGCGCCATCTGGCTGACGCCGCGCATGCTTTCCGTGCAAACGTAATCGTAGTGGCTGGTGTCGCCGCGGATAATGCAGCCGAGCGCGACGTACCCGTCGTAACGGTCGCTCTCGACGGCGCAGCGAATAGCGGCGGGTATCTCGAGCGCGCCCGGCACGGCGAGGCGCTCGTAGGTCGCGCCGGCCGCATCCAGCGCGGCGACGGCGCCACGCGCAAGCTCATCGGAGATGTCAGTGTAAAAGCGCGCCTCGACGATCAGCACGTGCGGCCCGCCCGCCATCTCACTCTTCCTCCTGGGGAATCGGCCGCTGATCCACCACCGTCAGCCCGAAGCCGTCGAGCCCGATGATCGTGCGCTTGGTGTTTGATAGCAGAATCATGTTGCGGATGCCGAGGTCGAGCAGAATCTGTGCTCCGACGCCGTACTGGCGGAGGTTCCGGCTCACCCCTTTCTCCTCGGCCGGCGGCTTCCCGGGCCGTGCCGACACTTGGTCCGACAGGCCCGTCGGACGCGCCTCGCGGAGAAGCACCACGACGCCGCGCCCGGCCTGCCCGATCATGCGCATGGCGGCCTGAAGCTCGCCGCCGCGGCCGCTGGTGCTGTCGCCCAGCACGTCGTCGAGCACGTTGAGCGCGTGCATGCGCACCAGCACCGGCTCGGGCGTCGACACGTCGCCCTGAACCAGCGCCACATGCTCGGCATAAGCGACCGTATTGACGTAGACCATCATGCGGAACTCGCCGCCGTGGCGGCTGTGCAACTGCGTCTCCGCGACGAGCCGCACGACCCTGTCGCAGCGCAGGCGGTGGGCGATGAGACCGGCGATGGTCGCGATCTTGATGCCGTGGTACTGGGCGAACTTCACGAGGTCGGGCAGGCGCGCCATGGTGCCGTCGTCGTTCATGATCTCGCACACCACGCCGGCGGGTGTCAGGCCCGCGAGCCGGGCGAGGTCGACCGCCGATTCGGTGTGTCCGGCGCGCACCAGCACGCCGCCGTCCTGAGCGACGAGCGGGAATACGTGGCCCGGGCTGGCGATATCGTCGCGCCCCTTGGCCGGGTCGATGGCGACGGCGATGGTGTGGGCGCGGTCGGCCACCGAGATGCCGGTCGAGACTCCTTCCTTGGCCTCGATCGAGACGGTGAAGGCCGTCTGGTGACGCGACTCGTTGCGCTTGGCCATGAGCGGCAAGCCGAGCTGTTCCACCCGCTCGCGAGTCAGCGCCAAACAGATGAGGCCGCGCCCGTTCTTGGCCATGAAGTTGATCGCATCGGGCGTGGCCATCTGCGCCGGGATGATCAGATCCCCTTCGTTCTCGCGGTGCTCGTCGTCGATGAGGATGATCGTGCGGCCGTTGCGGGCTTCTTCGATGATCTCCTCGATCGGCGACAGGAACTCTGAGTCGCGGGCCACGGCTAGCCCCCGTTGTGCAAGCGGGCAACATAGCGCGCAATCACGTCGACCTCCAGATTCACGCGGTCGCCCGGCTGCGCCGCACCGAACGTCGTGCAGCTCAGGGTATGGGAGATGATGTTGACCTCGAACTCGCCGCCCGCGACCCGATTGAGCGTCAACGAGACGCCGTTGAGCGCGACCGAGCCCTTGGCGGCCAGGAAGCGTTCGAGCCCCTCGGGCGCGGCGCACGCGAAGCGCGCCGAATCGCCTTGCGGCTCACGGCGAACGATGCGGGCGACGCCGTCGACATGACCAAGGACGATGTGGCCGCCGAGCTCGTCGCGCAGCTTGAGCGGCCGCTCGAGGTTGACGCGCGTGCCCACGCCCCACGCGCCCAAGGTGGCGCAGCGCAGCGTCTCGGCCGAAACGTCCACCGCGAACCAGTCCCGCCCCTTGTCGACCACCGTAAGACACGCCCCCGAGCAGGCGATCGATGCGCCGATGGCGATCTCCTCGACGCCATAGGCGGTGGTAATGGAGATGCGCCGATCGCCTCGCTCCTCGACCGAGCGAACCTCCCCCACGTCCGTGATGATGCCGGTGAACATATCGGAATACCTAAGGCACTCGCTCGTAGGTTTCCATCAGGTCGTCGCCAACCTCGGCCACCGAGACGCGGCGGTAGCTCGGCGTCTTGGCCAGCGCGTCGACGCCGAGGGCGAGGGCCGCCGGCAACCCATCCGCGCCGATGAGTCGCGGGGCGCGAAACCAGACCAGCCGGTCGACCAGCCCGCGCTTGAGCAGCCCGGCCGCGAGCTGCGCACCGCCTTCGACCAACACCCTGGTCAGACCCCGCTCGCCAAGCGCCCGCGCGGCGGCAACGAGATCGAGGCTGCCGCCCTCGGCGGGCGCGACCTCGATCAGCTCGACGCCGGCGTCGCGGTAGCTCCCGCGGCGGCGCGATCCGGCGCCAATCAGGGTGACGACCCAGGTGGCAAGCTCGTTCGCCGTCTTGACCAGGCGGCTCGTCAACGGCAGGCGCAGCCGGCTGTCGGCGACGATGCGCACCGGCGAACGGCCGGCGAGTCCCGGCAGCCGGCAATCGAGCCGCGGCTCGTCGGCGAGCACGGTGCCGATGCCCACCATGACGGCGTCGTGGCTCGCGCGTAAGCCATGGGCTTGCGCCCGTGCTTGGTCTCCGGTGATCCAGCGGCTTTCGCCGCGCTTGGTGGCGATGCGGCCATCGAGGGTCGTCGCGGTCTTCAGCACGATCAGCGGCCGACCCTCGGTGACGCGCAGGAAGAACCCGGCGTTCAGCGCCGCCGCCTCATCCCGGCCCACGCCGCACGCCACCTCGACGCCGGCGTCGCGCAGGCGCGCCAAGCCGCGCCCGGCGACCCGCGTGTCGGGATCCTCGACGGCGACCACGGCGCGCGCAATGCCCGCCTCGGCCAGGGCGTCGGCGCAGGGCGCTGTCTCGCCGTGGTGCGCGCAGGGCTCGAGGCTGATGTAGGCGGTGGCGCCGCGGGCTGCCGCCGCGGCGCGGCGCAGCGCCTCGATCTCGGCGTGCGGCCGGCCACCCGGTTGGGTCCAGCCCCGGCCAACCACGCGGCCGTCGCCAACCACGACGCATCCGACGCTGGGATTGGGCCACACCGACCCCAGGCCGCGCCGGGCCAGGCCCAGCGCCGCCGCCATGTGTCGGACGTCGGCCGGGTCAGTCGGGATCGCCACTCAGCTCGCCGACGAAGTCCTCGAAGTCCTTCGCTTCGCGGAAGTTACGGTAGACCGACGCGAACCGGACGTAGGCGACCTGATCGAGGCTGGCGAGCGCAGCCATCACCATCTCGCCGATCTGTTTCGTGGTGATGTCGGGCTCGCCAGAGCTCTCGAGCCGGCGCTGGATGCCGTTGACGATGCGCTCGATGCGCTCGGGTTCGATGGGACGCTTGCGCAAGGCGATGCTGATCGAGCGGGCGAGCTTGTCGCGGTCGAATCCGACACGCGCGCCGGTGTTCTTGATCACCATGAGATCGCGCAACTGGACCCGCTCGAAGGTGGTGAAGCGCGAGCGGCAGGAGATGCAATGGCGCCGCCGCCGAATCGCCGTGTTGTCCTCCGTCGGCCGCGAGTCCTTAACCTGGGTATCGTCGCTACCGCAAAACGGACACCGCATGCTGCCGCTCCTCATGTTCGGGCGTCGAGGTTAAATGGGGATAGATCGGAAACCGCCGACACAGCTCGGACACTCTCTGCCGGGCCGCGGCCTCGGCCGCCGAGTTGTCGTCGGGACCGGCGGCCAGGCCGTCGAGCACGTCGGCGATCAGCCTGCCGACCAGGCGGAACTCGTCCGCCCCGAACCCGCGCGTGGTGGCGGCCGGCGTGCCGAGGCGGATGCCCGAGGTGATGGTCGGCTTCTCGGGATCGAACGGCACGGCGTTCTTGTTGCAGGTCAGGCCCGCGTTCTCCAGGCTGCGCTCGGCGATCTTGCCGGTGAGCCCCTTCGGGCGCAGGTCGACGAGGACGATATGGGTGTCGGTGCCGCCCGTGACGAGGTCGAGGCCGCGCTCGATGAGGGCGGCCGCGAGCGTTCGCGCGTTGTCGGCCACCGCCCGCGAGTAAACCTTGAACTCGGGCATGAGCGCCTCGCCGAGCGCCACCGCCTTGGCGGCGATTACGTGCATCAGCGGGCCGCCCTGGAGGCCCGGGAAGATGGCCGAGTTGATCTTCCGGCCGAGGGCCTCGTCGTCGCTCAGGATCATGCCGCCGCGGGGGCCGCGCAGCGTCTTGTGGGTGGTCGTCGTCACGACGTGGGCATGGGGCAGCGGGCTGGGATGGACGCCGCCGGCGACGAGGCCGGCGAAGTGCGCCATGTCGACCAGGAGGTACGCCCCGACCTCGTCGGCGATGTCACGGAAACGGCCAAAATCGATGATGCGCGGATACGCCGAGCCGCCGGCGATGATCAGCTTGGGCCGATTCTCGCGGGCCAGGCGGGCGACCTCGTCGTAGTCGATCAGCCCGTCCTCGCGGCGCACTCCGTACTGCACGGCATGGAACCACCTGCCGGAGAGGTTCGGCGCCGCCCCGTGAGTGAGGTGCCCGCCGGCCGCCAGGGCAAGCCCGAGGATGGTGTCGCCGGGCTCGAGCAAGGCCAGGAAGACACCCTGGTTGGCCTGCGCCCCGGAATGGGGCTGGACGTTCGCGAAGGCGCAGCCGAACAACTTCTTGGCGCGCTCGATGGCCAGCGCCTCGCCGACGTCGACGAACTCACAGCCGCCGTAATACCGCCGGCCCGGATAACCTTCGGCGTACTTGTTGGTCAGCACCGAACCCTGCGCCTCGAGCACCGCCAAGCTGACAATGTTCTCCGAGGCGATGAGCTCGATGCCGCCGTCCTGGCGGCGCGCCTCGCGCGCGATCGCCCGCGCCAGCTCGGGATCTACGCGGGTCAAAGGGCCCGTAAAGAATTCGGCATAGCCGGCGGCGGCCGCAATCGGCGCATCAGACATTGTGCCCACCCGCTACAGTCATGACAGATGGTTTATTCTCGTAGCATATCTTGCGGCGACGCACCAGCACAACACAACGCGGCGCAGGTGCGCAACACTAGGGTTTTGCCGACAACTGGCGATGCGGTGAGTTGCATAAAAACAGTACTCAGCCGAAGAATTTTTATTGACAGACGCGCCGAGTCATGCGAACAAAACGGATGATAGACACTCGATGAAGGAATTGAGAGAATGGAACGAGAAGCTTCAGGGAAAGCGACACACGACGATTTACTTCGGATGACCGCGGAGATCGTTTCTGCTTACGTCAGCCACAACGAACTTCAGGGATCGCAGCTTCCAGACGTGATCCGCTCGGTATTCACGACCCTTCACTCGCAGGTGAGCGGCGAAGGCGCGGGGGCGAAGACTCCGCTCAAGCCGGTGGTGTCGATCCGCAAGTCTGTGACGCCGGATTACATCATCTGCCTCGAGGACGGCAAGAAGCTCAAGATGCTGAAGCGGCACTTGCGCACGACTTACAACATGACGCCCGAGGACTACCGAGCGAAGTGGGGCTTGCCGGCCGACTATCCGATGGTCGCGCCGAACTACGCGGCGCAGCGCTCTGCATTCGCCAAGAAGATCGGTCTTGGCCGCAAGCGCGCGGGACGCAAGCGCGGCGGCCGGAAGACGAAGAAGTAACACCCAGACCGGGCCCAGACCGGGCCCAGACCGGGCCCAGACCGGGCCCAGACCGGGCCCAGACCGGGAACTCTCACGTCGCACCCCTTCATCCTGCTGCTCTGCGGACCCCCCCCCTTCCCCTCTCGCGCAAGGGGGGAAGGGCGGGGTGAAGGGGTTGCAGCCATGAAACAACGTTTGTCTATTCGCGGATTGCGCCCGGCCTCCGCGAGCTGCCCGCCATAGAACACAACGTCGACGTTGTTCGCGTCGTGGGTCGTGACCAGCGCCGCCTAGTCTTGCTCCGCCACGGTGACAGTGTCGTAGAGCGCCTGTCGTAGAGCGGCTCTTGAACGGCCGGCCGAGGTGGCGTCGGTTAACCGCGGGCGTCCTTGTCTTCATGGCGCTCCCCTCGACCCGGGATTCGTATCCCGGAACGTCCATGAGACGTCCGAAGCAGTTCTCTTTGGGTCAGCCGCCCAGGTAGGCTCGCTTGACTGCAGGGTCGGCGAGAAGGTCCGAAGAATTCCCCTCCAGGACAACGCTACCGTTCTCCAGTACGTAGCCTCTCCCAGAGAATAGAAGCGCCAATCGAGCATTTTGCTCGACGAGTAGGATCGTCGTTCCCGCTTGATTGATTTCCTTAAGCGCGTCGAACACGCTGGCCATCAACAGAGGAGCGAGCCCCATGGATGGTTCATCCAGGAGCATGAGCTTCCTGCCGCTCATGAACGCCCTGCCGACGGCCTCGATGGCGCCAGCGCCATTGACGTCTTCGAGCCACACATCTGGGCCGCGAACTTCGATCCCTCCCCCACCTTGGGAATGTCGCCGGTAAGCGGGATGTTAGATCTTTAGCGAATGACTCCAGGCGCCGTTGGCATGGGCCAAAACACCCACCACACAAGCGACAACGGATAACAGAGTTTTTAGTTTCATCACTCCCTCCTGCTTCAAGCTGTTTGTTTTAAGAGAGAATTGCTCTGCTTCGCTGCATGTGCTTGAGCCGGATCCGTGCCGATTATCGTTCCTGGTGAAAAGCTCGGCAACAACGACATCCGGCAAGCATCCAGCGAGAGGATACATCGTCAGCTACAATACAGTTCTTGAGGCGGGGAATCGAGCGGCAACGAGGGGAAAATTCCGGCTGCGCGGACGCGCGCGGCTCGGGTCACCGCGCCACCATGACGTACGGCGCCCGGTCGGGCGGGCCGGCGGCGAAGCGCCACACGGAACCGCGCCCGTCCTCGGGCAGGGCGATCAGCGAGCTCGAGACGGTGCCGAATCCGGTTTCGGTCACGACGGTCATCGCCGTAAAGGGATCGGCGGCCGCGCCGGTGTCCCGGCTCGCCATGAGTTCCTCCCAGGCGCGCCAATCGCCGCGCTCGGGGTCGGGCGGCGGCGCCGCGCGAAAGCGCGGGAGATGCTCGCGAATGCGCGGGCTCTGCGCGTCGTCGAGCTCGCCGGCGGTCAGCATCGAAAGGCCCGGCGGCACCTCGAGGCGCTCGATCGCGCCACCATCGCCCGGACTGCGCAGCCAGAAGGCCGCGCGCCGGTCGGCGATGACCAGGTTGAACGAACGGTACGCCGCGCCGTCGGCCTCGGCCAGCGCCCGGGCCGCCGCGGCGGCGTCGCCGTGCGCCAGGGCGAACAGCGGCAGCTCGCCCCGGCTCCGCTTGCCCCTCGCCGGACCCAGCGAACCGCGGCGGTTCGAGATGGTGGCAACCACGCCCGCGTCGTTGACGCCGAGCCAAGTGCCGCCCGCGCGCTCGTCGCGGCCCGCGACCACGTCCGCGCGGTCGGGCCAGTGCCGTGCCGGCGGCAGCCACGGCCGGTCGCGCATCTCGTCGCGGTTGGCGGCGAGCACGAGCGGCCACGCATGCCCCGGCCGGCGCAACATAACAATGGTGCACATCAAGGTTTTAATACCCACAATACCCGGCCGGGGCTATAAGGTTGGCTGTGCGGGCGAAGGCCACGCCGGTGAGCGCCCGCCGCCGGACAACACGCGAGCAAGATACGGAGAGGCGCCCCAATGACGACCTTTGACATGCGCAAGAACGAGGCGGAAGCCCGTTTCACACGCGACCAGGAGCTTCAGTTCAAGGCCACGGCGCGGCGCAACAAGCTGCTCGGCCTATGGGCGGCGGAGCTCCTGGGCCTCGGCGGCGACGACGCCGCGGCATACGCCAAGGAGGTGGTGATCGCCGATTTCGATCGGCCCGGCGACGACGACGTGCTCGAGAAGGTCCTCAAGGACCTCACCGCCGCCGGCGTCGAGATCACCAACCACAAGCTGCGCAAGGAGATGGACCGCCTCATGGACGACGCCCGCGCGCAGGTGATGGCCGAGTAGGAGCCGAATGCGGCCCGCCGCTACGCCATGCCCAGAGCCGGCTCTGGCGGCGGCTGAACTCGCGCACCGGGAGAAATTTATCTCCCACGTCACGATCAGGAGCTTGTGGATGCCGATGCTGTACCCGCAAGACGCACAATTTGAAGGTCGAGTAACTATCCGACGGCGCCGCTAAGTCCTGGGCAAAATATCCCCGCTGATACGAGCGGTTCGGCCTTTTCCACATCACATAACTAATTCGAAATCTTCTCTGCCGATTGAAACTCCGTTGACGAAGATTTCCAAGAGATGCGCACCAGGATAATAAACCCGCGTCGTGATTTTCTTGATCGCGTGTTTCCGTTTTGCCCTAAGTGTTTCAAGTGGCGCAAGCGTCGTCGTCTTCCACTTGAAGATTTTTGGAGTCGTACTGCCACTGGCTTTGCGATGATGAATGGCATAGTCGATGATTAGCGGTTGGGCGTAATTGGCGGTCGATGCCAGCCACAACTCAAACTCAAGCGCAGCGCCAAAGGGTACGCGAGGAGTAAATATGCCCAGCTTTTCCAGTTCGATGCAGGCCGGGCCATAGCCGAGGGCTTTCAGTGTCCCCTGGTGCCCCTGTTTGATCAGTGTGCGACAAGCATGACGGATCAGCCTTTTCCTGCTCTTGTCGGCTCCTTTCAGCCATTGCCCGGCTATCCGCGCGACAATATCCGGGTGATCCTTGGCAATGTCATTCAGATTATTGGCAACCGAACGGCGGACATATTCTTCGCCGTCATCCTTGAGTGCTTCGAGAAGCGGAAGGATTGGCGCGGGATCTTCCATAAAAGCCGGTAATCTCATGGCCCAAGGCAGGCGGGGGCGGGTGCCTTCGGAAATCAGCCGCCGCACATTGTAATTTGGATCATCAACCCATGTTTTTAACACGGATAACGTACGCTCGGGCTCTGCAAGCAGGAAAAAACGAATGCCGAACTCCGAGCTCGACCGCTTGGTCATTTCTTTGAGCAGCATCATGGAAAGGTCGAAATGCTCAAGACCACGAAGACCGACATAATGGGTCATGGGCATGACGGCCCAACCCTCAATACCCCGGCAATTTACTTCCGCGCTGCCGATATCGCCGCCATCATCAGGCGCGAGGCTCGCCAACATTATCAACGCCGCCCTCTCAAAATCGTCCGGCAGGAACGCAGTTAGTGCCTCGGTTATTTGTGCCGAGCGTTCTTTAAGCTCCAGATCATCGAGGTTCTTCGTAGCCCTTGCGGCAAAGGCCGCACTGTCGAATTCCGGCCATGCCTTTGCGAGATGGCCGCCCATGCCAATGATTATTTTCTCATTAAGCAGATTTTTGAACGGCTCAGGCATTTGATTTCCTCCCGAGAGGAAATTGGGGACTTGGCCGCAGTTATCAGCAACGGCCGAACACCCGCTTGAAGATCGTATCGGCGTGGCTGGTGTAGGCGCCGGGGTTGAAAAGCTCGGCGAGCTCCGCGGCGTCGAGGGCCCCCATCACCTCGGGGTCGGCCTTGAGCCGCTCGAGGAAATCGCCGCCGTCGCTCCACACCGCCATGGCGTTGCGCTGGACCGCGGAATAGGCGCGCTCGCGCGACAGTCCGGCCTGGGTGAGCGCGAGCAGGACGCGCTGAGAATAAATCAGGCCGCCGAGCCGGTCGAGGTTGCGCTGCATCACGTCGGGATGGACCACCAGCCCGTCCATGACCCCGGTCAGGCGAGCAAGGGCGAAGTCCAGCGTCACCGTGGCGTCGGGAGCGATCACGCGCTCGACCGACGAGTGCGAGATGTCGCGCTCGTGCCACAGCGCCACGTTCTCGAGCGCTGGTATCACCGCCGAACGCACGATGCGAGCGAGCCCGGTAAGGTTTTCGCTGAGGATCGGGTTGCGCTTATGCGGCATCGCCGACGAGCCCTTCTGGCCCGCCGCGAACGGCTCCTCGGCCTCGCCCACCTCGGTGCGCTCCAGATGCCTCACCTCGATCGCCAAGCGCTCGATCGATCCGGCGATCACGCCGAGGGTGGCGAAGTACATGGCGTGGCGGTCGCGCGGGATCACCTGGGTCGAGATGGGCTCGACCGAAAGCCCCATCTTCTCGGCGACGTGCGCCTCGACTCGCGGATCGACCGTGGCGAAGGTGCCGACGACACCGGACAGCGCCGCGGTCGCGATCTCCCGCCGGGCCGCCTCGAGCCGTTCACGGTTGCGCGCGAACTCGGCATACGCCACCGCAAGCTTGAGGCCGAACGTCGTCGGCTCGGCGTGGACGCCATGGCTGCGGCCGATGCACAGGGTGTGCTTGTGCTCGAACGCGCGGCGCTCGAGCACCTTGAGCAGGGCGTCGAGGTCGGCGAGAAGGATGTCGGTGGCGCGGCTCAGCTGCACCGAAAGCCCGGTGTCGAGTACGTCCGACGAGGTCATGCCCTGGTGGATGAAGCGGGCCTCGGGACCGACGTGCTCGGCGAGATAGGTGAGGAAGGCGATGACGTCGTGCTTGACCTCGCGCTCGATCTCTTCGATGCGCGCAAGGTCGATATTGTCGACTGCGGGCTTGCCCCGTTCCCACACGGCCTCCGCCGCGTCCATCGGAATGGCGCCGATCTTGGCCAGCGCGTCGCAAGCGTGCGCCTCGATCTCGAACCAGATGCGATAGCGCGTCTCGGGACGCCAGATGTCGGCTATCTCGGGCCGGCTGTAACGCGGAATCATGCCGTCTCCTCCTCCTAGCCGCCAGCATATCACCATTCCGCAGCGGACGGCAGCGCCTGCCCGCCCCCAACCGTGGCGAGGAGCCGCCCGGCCGTTCCGCATCCCGCCGGCTTCGCGGGGCGGAACAAACGGGGCGCCGGGGTACGCCCGCCGGCCTTGCCGCGGTGCGCATCGCCGGCTAAAGTCGGTTTGGCGCCAGCCGTCGAGTCAGGGCGCCTTCTCGCATTTTTTGTGCGCTTAAGAGGAGCGCGATGTCCGCTCCCCGTTGGCTTCGACCCGTCCTGGCGGCCCTCGTGCTCTGGCCCGCGGCGGCCAGCGCCCAATCGCTGGAGCTTCGCGACACCTACAAGCGGGCCGCGGAATCCCATGCCCAGGGCCGCCTCCAGGAGGCGATCGATCTCTCCGCGAAGGCCGTCAGGCTGAGCGAGCGAGAGTTCGGGCCCGACCACACGCAAGTAGCCGCGAGCCTCAACAACTTGGCGCTGCTTTACTACGAGCAGGGCAGCTACGCGCCGGCCGAACCGCTCCTCATACGGTCGTTGACCATCCGGGAGAAGGCGCTTGGGCCTGACGACCCGGTCGTGGCCACGGCCCTCAGCAACTTAGCGGAGCTGTACCGCGCCCAAGAGAACCACGCCCAGGCGGAGCCGCTGCAGCTGCGCGCGCTCGATATCCGGGAGCGTGCGCTCGGGCTGAACCACCCCGACGTTGCTCAAAGCCTCAGCAATTTGGCGCTGATCTACCTGGCCCAACGCCGTTACGCCGAGGCCGAGCGACTCCTGACGCGCTCGCTCGCCATCTTCGAGAGGGTGTTGGGGCCGGAACACCCCAGCGTGGCCCAAACTCTCGAAAATTACGCCGCCCTGCTGCTTGAGACCGGACGCAACACGGCGGCGGACGAGGCGAAGGACCGCGCCGATGCGATTCGCGCGAAGCAGGCCAGCAAGAAGCCGTAGCACCCGGTCGCTTCGCTCATCCGGCGACTGGCGGCGCCACGAACCGGTTCTCGCGCGGCTGACCTGTGCCGCCGGCCCGGGCGCCGCCGGCCCGGGCGCCTCTGGCGCCGCGCACTCACGGAAGGTTGACTTGCCTGCCTCGGTGCGGCGGACCAGAGTGCGACCGAGCTTCGTCGATCGAACCCGAGCACGGCCCATGACCGACGTTTCCGCCCGCCACCCCGGAAGCCCGCGGCCTTGCCACCCGGCGCGCCCGGCGCCGGCGCGTCGCCGCGCGCATTCGGCGCTTGCCGCCCTTGCGGGCGCGCTGCTGGTGCTCACGCTCCACGGCGCTTGGGCGCAGTCGGGGCCCACCTGGTGGTGGCAGATCGAGTGGCCGCGGACCGAGTTCGCCAAGTATTCGGTTGATTTTAGCGAGATTCGCACGGGCTGCCCACGGAAGGACTGCATTCCTTCGATCGACAACCCCAGGTTCGAACCGCTCGACGAGGTGACGTTGCCCGACCGCGAGCCGGTGATCGGCTTGCGCATCGGCGACGATGCCCGCGCCTATCCGCTACGCATCCTGATTCGGCACGAGATCGTCAACGACGTCGTTGGCGGCGTGCCGGTGGTCGTCACCTTCTGCCCGCTGTGCAACACATCGATAGTGTTCGAGCGCACGGTCGACGGCAGGGTGCTCGAGTTCGGCGTGACAGGCAAGCTGCGCAACTCCGACCTGGTGATGTACGACCGCCAGACCGAGAGTTGGTGGCAACAGTTCCTCGGCGAGGCGATCGTCGGCGAGATGACCGGAGCCAGGCTCAAGTTCCTGCCGGCGCGCATCGAATCCTTCGCCAAGTTCCGCGCCCGCGCGCCGCGGGGCAAGGTGCTGGTGCCCAACAATCCGGGCGCGCGCGGCTACGGCATCAATCCATACCCCGAATACGACAGCAGCAGCTATCCGTTCCTTTACGAAGGCAGCCTGCCCGAAGCCATCGCGCCGCTCGAACGGGTGGTCAGGGTCGGCGAAGAGGCATGGAGCCTGGCGCTGGTGCGCGAACGCAAGACGATCACGAAGGGCGACCTCGTCATCCGCTGGGAGCCGGGCCAGGCATCGGCGCTCGATACGGCTGTGATCGCCGAGGGCTTCGACGTCGGCAACGTCACCGTCCAGCGCAAGAACGCAGGCGGCGCCCTTGAGGACGTGCCGTACAGCGTCGACTTCGCGTTCGCATTTCACGCCTTCCACCCCGCGGTGCCGATCTACACCGAATAGGCGCAGCCCGCTGGCCAGGAAGCGGATCCGAAGCCAGCACCGAGCAGCGGAGACGGCGAGATGAAGACCCGTAGCGCAAACTTCCGTGTCGGCCAGCTCGTCCACCACAAGCTGTTCAGCTACCGCGGCGTCGTGGTCGACGTCGATCCCACGTTTCAGGGCAGCGATACCTGGTACGAGATCATGGCCCGCAGCCGGCCGCCCAAGGATGAGCCCTGGTACCACGTGCTTGTCCACGACGCGACCCATCGCACGTACGTCGCCGAGCGCAACATCGAGCCCGACGACTCGGGCGAGCCGATCAACCACCCCGAGCTTGACGAATTCCTGGTCGAGTTCCGCGACGGCGCCTATACCCCCCACCGAGGAGCCAGTTGAGCGCCCTTTCCCCTAGTCAGGCCATAGAATCAGGCCGTACGATCAGGGGCGCAAGGCGCGTCTCAACCGCCGGCGCGGAGTTCGCGGTGGGTATGGAGCACGCGCTGGGCAACGGTCACCGAAGTCAGCGCCACGATGATGTACATGATCTCGGGCAAGACGCCGAAGAACAACCCGATCGCAAGCAGCGGCACGCGCTCGGCGCGGGTGACGATTCCGACCAGGCACTCGCAGCCCGCGGCTTCCGCCCGCGCACGCGTGTAGCTCACCATGAACGAGCCCAACAGCGCCAGCACCACCAGAGCCGCCTCGAAAGGCAGCCCCTGCGACGCGAACCAGTAGGCCACGGCGGTGAAAACCACGCCTTCGGAAATGCGGTCGAGCGTCGAATCGAGGAAGGCGCCGAAAGGCGTCGTGCGGTGCGCCAGCCGCGCAACCATTCCGTCGAGCAGGTCGCAGGACCCGGCCACAAGGTACAGGATGGCGGCGGACATCGGATACTCGGCAACCACCAGGGCCCCGGTCACGATGTTGAGCAGCGTACCCACCACCGAGATCTGGTTGGGCTTTACATGCAAATAAAGCAGCAAGTATGCCAGCGGTCGCAACGCTCGCTCGAGAGGCCCGCGAAGATACTCGCGCACTTGCTTCATGGCAAAACTCCTCAGTGGCTTCACGGCATGCATTGATCCGCTCCAAGCTCCGAGCCGGTCTGGCGCTCAAGCCCGCGCCGCCAGTGATCGCGCAATCTCACCTGCAAATATAACCCCGAGCCGCGGCGCCTGCAATACTTGGGCTGGGCCATGTCGTCGCGCCCGCCGCCCGGCCGCGCCCAATAATACTCTAAACGGCACATAAAATATACGGTCGGACAGAACCTACGCGCGCCAAGCGCCGCAAGTGTGTCCGGGGGTCCGGTGAGGAGCGGCGCGGCGCGCGGCCGGAACGTTCGTTCCGCGGCGCGGTAAACGACGACCCCCGGCATGACCTCGATTCCCCCGCTGGCTTGCATACGGTAGACTGGGTCGCGCCAAGGCCGGGCGCCGCCGGCGCCGAAAGGCATTGCGCCGCCGCTGCCGAAAGGCTTTTTTCTGATTTTCCCGCCGTCCGCGTGACCACTCGGGAGGTTTGAGATGCGCATCATCGAGATTCGTGAAGCGACGGTGCCGCTCGATTCGCAACTGCGCAACGCTTTCATCGACTTCAGTCAGATGACGATCAGCATCGTCGCAATTCTCACCGACGCCGTTCGCGCGGGCCGGCGCGTCGTCGGCTACGGCTTCAACTCGAACGGCCGCTATGCCCAAGGCGGCATCCTGCGCGAGCGCCTCATCCCCCGGATCATGGCCGCGGCGCCCGAGGAGCTGATCGACGAGACCGGAGCGAACCTCGACCCGGTCAAGATCTGGAACCGCATGATGTCGAACGAGAAGCCGGGCGGCCACGGCGACCGGGCGGTCGCCGCCGCGGCGCTCGACATGGCGGTGTGGGACGCGGTGGCGAAGGTGGCCGGGCAGCCGCTGTGGCGCTTGCTCGCCGAGCGTTACAACGGCGGCGCCTACGACGACAAGGTCCTGGTCTATCCCGGCGGCGGCTATTACTACCCCGGCAAGGGGCTCGGGCAGCTCAAGGACGAGATGCGCGGCTACCGCGACCAAGGTTATAAGGTCGTCAAGATGAAGATCGGCGGCGCCGACCTCGCCGCCGACGTCGAGCGCATCGAGGCGGTGCTCGAGGTCGTCGGCGACGGTCAGTGTCTCGCCGTCGACGCGAACGGCAGGTTCGACCTCGAGACCGCCATCGCTTACGCCGAGGCGATCTCCCGCTATGACCTCTTCTGGTACGAAGAGCCGGGGGACCCGTTGGATTACGGGCTGAACGCCGAGCTCGCCGAGCGCTACCCGGGGTCGATCGCAACGGGCGAGAACCTGTTCTCGCTGCAGGAGCTGAGCAATCTTGTGCGCTACGGGGGCATGCGTCCCGAGCGCGACTGGATCCAGCTCGATCCGGCCCTTGCCTACGGGCTTACCGAGTATCTGCGCTGTCTCGACATGCTCGACGGCCACGGCTGGCCGCGGCGGCGGCTGATCCCCCACGGCGGCCATCAGCTCGCGCTCAACATGGCGGCGGGGCTCCAGCTCGGCGGGGCCGAGTCGTATCCGCTCGTCTTTCAGCCGTTCGGCGGGTTTGCCGACGACATCCCCATCGAGGGCGGCTACACCCGCCCCCACGACACGCCGGGCATCGGCATCGAGCTGAAGGCGGCGATGTACAAGGAGCTGAAGGCTCTCGGCGAACCTTGAGCCGGATCGAGCGCGATCGAGGTGTTTAAGTATCGGGTAACCGGTCGTTCGGTATGGTTCAGGCGACCCGCCACTCGCCCGACCCGATAGCGACGGTCAGCAACGCCCGCAAGAGCCGCGCGCCGATAGTTCGATCATGGACACCGAAACCGCACTGATCGATCCCGTCCTCCAGTTCATCAACGACTCCGACGGCATGGACCCGAGCGACGATTTCCTGATTCATATGATCACTTTGACCGATGTCGTAAAAAACGACATGAAAAAAACTTTGAATTGGGATGAAGTCGTCATAAATAACCGACTTCATAAATTGATAGAAACAGGGCTCGATGTTAATTACCGCTATAGGATAAATACCAGCGAGAAGAGCGCCGGCGCCGGCAAGATGTTTCCGCTCCGCTACACGGAGGCGCAGTGTCTGCTCACCGAATGGCTCGGGCTTTATCGCACGATCCGCATCTACATCACCATGAGGCAAAAAATGCGGGTCGCCTGATCGCGGCGGGCGCGCGCGGCGCCGCCCCGCGGCACTTGACATCGGCCCCGCGGAAGACAAAATAAGAATCGTGGCATCACAGAGGGGGTTACGAAGATGATCCCGCCCGTTACCTCGTCCGGTTCCGACAATCAGGAAACTTGATCCACACAAGGCCCGACCGTATGGCCGGGCGGTGAGCCGCAGCGCGGCCACCATAAAGCGAACCCCGCCGGCAATGTTCGCATACCTAATGTTCGCATCCCTGGCGGGGTTCTGCTGCGAGCGGTAGCCAGCTCTCCACTGCGTCGATAACACAGCCGAACCGAGCCCGCCTGAGCGGACCGCAAGACCAAGGGCGCCGCGCCTATGGCGGCGGTCACAAAGCCCGTCGATTTCGAATGCGTGCGCTTCAACGGACACGGGCGGATCGTCAACCGCCGCGCTCAGACGGGCTAGAGGGCCGCCCATACGGAACGCCCGTTTACGACAAAGGCTTCGCGAAGGTCTTTAACGGCTGATCCGGTCAGTTGAACGGGATCACGATGGACCCCCGACCGCCATAAACGAGCTCATGGCTCAGGTCCAAGTCGAATGGCGAGGATTCAGCATTGAGCGGATTTACGAGGTCGGCCATCGGCAGATAGTTCGCAGTGCCCGATATACCGACCGAGACTCCGCCGAGGTCGTAGTTCACTCCCACGAAACCGCCCCCGCGATAGGTCACTGCGGTCAGGCCGTCGCTAACCGAAGACGTCAAAGCACCACTGCACCCGGGATCTGCCGGGTTACCCGTGTCCAAGCAGTCCGTACCATCCATGTCGGCATCGAAATAGAGGCCGGCTACACGACCACCCAGTGTGAAGGTTGCCGCGGGAGAGAGGTTCACGGTGACGGCGATAGCAGCCTCCACGCCGATGTACCATGTATCGACGTCTTGGCGCACAAAGCTCTCGAAACATGTCGGCGGGCAGCTTGTGCCACTTAAAATATTCGCATCGTAGTCCTGAGAAGTCGCGCCGCCGAAGATCATGAGAGAGTGTGTCAACGCGCCACTCGTGTCCGTTCCCGCATCGGTGAGAGCGCGCAACCCGGCTTCCCAGCTATAGACATCGACCCCAAGTTTTGCCTCGGAATCGCCGATAATTATGCTGGCCCCACTTTTATCGAGAAGAATGTATCCGTCATTAGCGCCACCGTCGGGACGAGCCTGGCGACCGTCGAGATCGCCCTCGGCATAGGAGCCTTCCAACTGGATACGGGTATGTTCGCCTGGTCCCGCGTCGATAGCCCTGCCTGCCCACACTTGGCCGCCGTACAACCTGCCATCGGCTTCAATCTCAAATTTCGGGACGGGGGGGAGGCCAGAGATATCCTCAGAGCCGTATTCCCAGCCCGGCAGGGTCATCCACCAAACTCCGCCCGCCGCCCCGACGTACATTTCACCAGGCGCCACGTCGGCCTGGCCATATGGGTTGGCGACGGAGGGACCGCCATTCGGATCGGCCAGCGCCACGCTCGCCGCCAATCCAACACAGGCAGCGACCGCGCAAAATCCGACTTGCTTCGCCGCCATGTTCCAAATGCCCCCTCGATGATCCGCGAAGGTCGTGCAAACCGGCATCAAGCAACATTTCCCAGACGCAGCAGTGTTGCCCACGATGCTAACCATGCCCTGGGGTCGATCGTCAACCATGCTTGTGCATATCCTCGATAAATTTTCCGAGGCTGTGGTGCATTTGTCACAATTCTAGGAATTAACACTTGACAACAACGTGTTAGACGAGATTCCCCGGATGGCCCCCGGTTGCGAAGGACGGTCGCCGCAACGCGGCCGATCACTCCCACTCGATGGTGCCCGGCGGCTTCGAGGTGACGTCGTAGACGACCCGGTTGACGCCCCCGACCTGGTTGACGATGCGCGTGGCGACGCGGGCCAGGAAGTCGGGCGCGAAGGGGTAGGCGTCGGCGGTCATGCCGTCGGTCGAGGTCACCGCGCGCAGGGCGCACACGTACTCGTACGTACGCTCGTCGCCCATCACACCGACCGTGCGCACCGGCAGCAGGACGGCGAACGCCTGCCAGATCGCGTCGTACAGGCGCGCGGCGCGGATTTCCTCCAGGTAGATGGCGTCGGCCCGGCGCAGGATATCCAGCTTCTCCGCCGTGACAGCGCCGGGGATTCGTACGGCGAGACCGGGACCCGGAAACGGGTGGCGCCCGACGACGCCCTCGGGCAGGCCGAGCTCGCGGCCGAGTGCGCGCACCTCGTCCTTGAACAGCTCGCGCAGCGGCTCGACGAGCTTGAGTTTCATGCGCTCCGGCAGACCGCCGACGTTGTGGTGCGACTTGATGACGGCGCTGGGGCCGCCGGCGAAGGAGACCGACTCGATGACGTCGGGATAGAGCGTTCCCTGGGCCAGGAAGTCGGCGCCGCCGGCCTTTTCCGCCTCGTCCTCGAAGACGTCGATGAAGGTGGCGCCGATGCGTTTGCGTTTCTCTTCCGGGTCCGTCACGCCTTCCAGCGCGCCCAGGAACAGGGCCGCCGCGTCCCGGTGGATCAGCGGGATGTTGTAGTGGTCGCGGAACAGGCGCGTCACCTCGTCGGCCTCGTCCAGGCGCAACAGCCCGTTGTCGACGAACACGCACTGGAGCTGCGCGCCTACGGCCTCGTGCAGCAGCATGGCGACGACCGCGGAATCGACGCCGCCGGAAAGGCCGCAGATGACGCGCCCCTGGCCCACCTGGGCGCGCACCTTGGCGATCCCGGCGTCGCGGAAGGCGGCCATGGTCCAGTCGCCGCGGCACCCCGCCACCCCGTGGGTGAAGTTCCTGAGCAACTGGGCGCCGTGGGGCGTGTGCACGACCTCGGGGTGGAACATGACGCCGTAGAAGTGTTTCTTGTCATCGGCGATGAC
>JADFMW010000179.1 GCA_022563655.1 Pseudomonadota bacterium | reverse complement strand
ACGTCGTGGTGCGCTTCCAGGGCGGCCACAACGCCGGCCACACCCTGGTCATCGACGGCACCACCTACAAGCTGAGCCTCTTGCCCTCGGGCGTGGTGCGGCCGGGCAAGCTGTCGCTCATCGGCACCGGCGTGGTGGTCGATCCGTGGGCGTTATTGGACGAGATCGAGCACATCGGCGGCCAGGGCATCGTGGTGACGCCCGAGAACCTGCGTATCGCCGAGACCGCGACGCTGATCTTGCCGCTGCACGTCCTGCTCGACCGGGCGCGCGAGGGGCGCATCGGCACCACCGGCCGCGGCATCGGCCCGGCCTACGAGGACAAGGTGGCGCGCCGCGCCATCCGCCTGTGCGACCTCGGCGACCGCGAGGGCCTTGGCGACAAGGTCGACGAGCTGTTGCTGCACCACAACGCGCTGCTGCGCGGCCTCGAGAAGCCCGAGATCGACGCCGCCGAGCTGGTGGCCCAGCTCATCGAGGTCGCGCCGAAGATCCTGCCGTTCGCCGCCCCGGTATGGGAGATCCTCGATGGCGTGCGCAAGGCCGGCAAGCGCATCCTGTTCGAGGGCGCGCAAGGGGCCATGCTCGACCTCGACCACGGCACCTATCCGTTCGTCACCTCGTCGAACACGGTGGGCGCCGAGGCCGCGGTGGGCTCGGGCCTCGGGCCGAGCGCGGTCGGCTACGTTCTCGGTATCACCAAGGCGTACACGACGCGGGTCGGAAGCGGTCCGTTCCCGACCGAGCTCGACGACGACATCGGCCGCGGGCTCGGCGAGCGCGGCCGCGAGTTCGGCACGGTCACCGGGCGGCGCCGGCGCTGCGGCTGGTTCGACGCGGTGCTCGTGCGCCAGGCGATCAAGGTCAGCGGCATCGACGGCATCGCGCTGACCAAGCTCGACGTGCTCGACGGCGTCGAGCGCCTCAAGGTATGCGTCGGTTACCGCTTGGGCGGCGAGGTCGTCGGCCGGCTGCCCGCGGCGACGTCGGCGCGGACCGGCATCGAGCCGGTCTACGAGGAGCTCGAGGGCTGGCGCGAGAGCACCCGCGGCGCGCGCACGTGGGCCGAGCTGCCGGCCACCGCGATCAAGTACATCCGCCGTATCGAGGAGCTGATCGAGGCGCCGGTGGCGCTGTTGTCGACCAGCCCCGAGCGCGACGACACCATCCTGGTCCGCGACCCCTTCGCCGACTAGGCGGCGCTCGCCGGCCGCGCGCCCGTTCAGGGACGAAAGATCGGCGATATCTTCCGGCCCGCGGACTGAATTTCAAACCGACCCGGTCCTTCGGTTTGAAAACCTTCTCGGTATTGGTTATCCTGCCACGGACGCGCGATCACCTTGCCAATCGTTGGGGGAGGATGTTTGGGCGTCGTGTGATGTAGAGGAGGAAACCATGTTAAAAAAGCTTATGTTGACGGGTCTGGCGGTCGCGGTCGGCATCGCCGCCGCGGCGACCCAGGCCAACGCGAGCAACGACCGCTTCAAGAGGGTTCTCGACCGCGGCAAGCTCGTTGTCGGCGTCAAGGGCGACTACAAGCCCTGGGGGTTCCGCGATCCCAGCGGAAAATTGGTCGGCATGGAGGTCGACCTGGCCCAGGACGTGGCCGACGCCCTGGGCGTCTCGCTGGAGACGGTGCCGGTGCAATCGTCGAACCGCATGCAGTTCCTGCAGCAGGGCAAGATCGACCTCATGATCGCCACCATGTCGGACCGCACCGACAGGCGCAAGGTGGTCGGCATCGTCGAGCCCAACTACTACACCTCGGGCACCAACGTGCTGGCGAAGAAGGGCGCGCTGAAGGAGTGGACGGAGATCAAGGACAAACCCGTCTGTGGCAAGCAGGGTGCGTTCTACAACAAGATCGTCGCCCAGCGGTACGGCGCCAAGATCGTCGCCTTCGTCGGCAACGCCGAGGCCAAGCAGGCGCTGCGCGACGGCAAGTGCATCGCCTGGGTCTATGACGATTCTTCGATCATGGCCGATCTGGCGTCGGGGCAGTGGGACAACTACGAGATGCCCTTGGCCACCGAGGACGACAACCCTTGGGGCCTCGCGGTGCCGCTTGATGAGCGCGACGGCATCTGGGGTCGATTCATGGCCGGCATGATCTATAACTGGCACGCTTCCGGCCGGCTGATCGAGCTCGAGAAGAAGTGGGGCATCCAGTCGACCGCGTATGTCCAAAAGATGCGTGACAAGTTCGCGCCCGACCGCGCGCACCTGAAGTAGGCGGCAGGCAACGGACGTGCGGGGCGGGGCGCGGCCCGGACCGGTCCGGGCCGTGTCCCGCCCGCCCGGAGTCCGGGGGCGGATCTGATACGGAAAGTTCAGAAACCGGACAGCAAGCCGGACAGCAAGCCGGACAGTAAGAAGGAGTCGATCAAGAGGAGCGGGGGACGCCGTGCTGGACCAATTGACACCCTTCTTCAGGCGTATCTATGACGATACCGGCCTCAACTTCGTCATCTTCTACGAGCAATACGAATACGACCGATTCATCCAGGCGATCTGGGTCTCGCTGACACTGATCGTCGCCTGCCTGATCTTCAGCTTCGTCGTCGGCATCGTCGGCGCCTGGGCCCAAGGCGCGAGGTCGCGGATCGTGCGCCTCGGCATGGCGGGCTACATCCAGGTCTTCCGCAACACGCCGCCCTTCGTGCAGCTCCTGTTCTTCTACTTCGTGATCGGCAGCCTGACGCCGCAAGTCGACAAGGGCGGCTATTTCGAACCGATCGTCGGCAACTTCGGCTGGGCGGTGATCTCGCTCGGCTTCTTCGCCGGCGCGTTCAACATCGAGATCTTCCGCTCGGGCATCGAGGCGGTGCCGACGGCGACGCGCGAGGCGGCCGAGGCGCTCGGGTATACGCGCCTCAAGGCGTACGTCCACATCATCCTGCCCTTGGCCTTTCGGGTCTGCCTGCCGGCGCTCAACAACAACCTGGTGAACCTGCTCAAGACGACGACGCTGGCTTACGCCATTGCCGTGCCCGAGATGATGTACACCGTCAGCCAGATCTGGTCCGACAACGTCAACGTGCCGGAGATGATGTTCGTGCTGTTCATCTATTACATCGTGCTCGTCGGCGTTCTCGTGTGGCTGATGCACAAGTGGGAGCAAAAAATGAGAATCCCGGGGTACGGCTGATGCTGGGCCTCGCGGGCAGCACGGCTTCTCGGATCCCCGGCGTCGACGCCCGGCCGGCAACCGACCTGCCGGTGCTCCTGCCGGTGGGCGGCGGCGGGCGCCGTGAGGGGCTCTTCGTACGCCACGACGGCCTCGCCTTCCTCGACCTCAAGGCGCGGCACGGGTTGTGGCTCGCCGCGCTGTTCGTCCTGTGGTGGGGCGCGGCGCAGGCGGCCACGCCTCAGGGCGTGCTTTGGCCGATCGAGACGCTCGTCAAGTGGATGCCGTTCATACTGAAGGGTTTCGTGCTCAACCTCGTCATCAGTTTCCTGGCCATGGCCATCGGAACCGTGGCGGGTACGGCATTGGGCCTGATGCAGGTGTCGCTGCTGCCGCCGGTTCGCGCGGCCTCGTGGTCGGTAACTCAGTTCTTCAGGAACTCGCCGTGGTTGGTGCTGTTGTTCGCCATCATGCTGCTGTTCCCGTTCGAGCTCGACTTCGGGTTCGCCATCGTACCGGTCCCCGACTGGATGAAGGCGGTGATCGGGTTCTCTCTGCCAATCATGGCCAACATCTCGGAGGTGGTGCGCGGCGCGGTGCTGTCGATCCCGACGGGGCAGTGGGAATCGGCGGAAAGCCTCGCCTTCACCCGCCGCCAGACGATATGGATGATCATCCTGCCGCAATGCATCAAGCGGATGATCCCGCCGTGGATCAACTGGTACTGCATCTTGGCTATGGCGACGCCCTTGTGCTCGATCATGGGCGTCGAGGAATCGGTGACGCACACGGCGCAGGCGCTCAATGCCGAGGGAGACAGACCGGAGCTTCTGGGGCCGTTCTACATGTTCCTGCTCATCATCTTCTTCGTCTACACCTACCCGATCACGCGCATCTCGATCCGGCTCGAGAAGAAGTACGCGGTGAAGATATGAGGAGAGGACCGCCGTCATGAGTGCCGAGACCGCGACCGTTACCGCTTGGACCCCGGATCAGCCCTTGGTCAGCGTCAAGGACGTGCACAAGTCGTTCGGCGACCTCGAGGTGCTGAAGGGCGTGTCGTTCGATGTCATGAAGCGCGAGGTGATCTGCATCATCGGCCCCTCGGGCTCCGGCAAGTCTACCCTGATCCGTTGCATCAACGCGCTCAACGACATCCAGAAGGGCTCGATCACGGTCGAGGGGATCGAGGTCAACGACCCCAAGCTAGACAAGCTGGAGCTGCGCAAGAAGGTCGGCATAGTGTTCCAGCAGTACAACCTGTTCCCGCACAAGACGGCGATCGAGAACGTCATGATGGCGCCGATCCATGTGCTCAAGCAGGAGCCCAAGGAGGTCGAGGAACGCGCTTACGGGCTCATCAAGAAGGTGCGGCTCGAGGGCAAGGAGCACAGCTATCCCGGCGAGCTCTCGGGCGGCCAGCAGCAGCGCGTGGCGATCGCCCGCGCGCTCGCCATGAACCCCGAGATCATGCTGTTCGACGAGATCACCGCGGCGCTCGACCCCGAGACCGTCAAGGAGGTTCTGTTCACCATCCGCGAGCTCGTCGAGGACGGCATGACGAGCATGCTGGTGACCCACGAGATGGGCTTCGCGCGCGAGATCGCCGACCACATCTACTTCACCGACCGCGGCGTCATCGTCGAGCACGGCCCGCCCACGACCTTCTTCGAGGACGCCAAGGACCCGCGCACCCAGGAGTTCCTCAGCCAGATTCTGTGAGCGGGTATTTCGCAGACTCCGCCGTCGCTTCTTCACAATCGGCGCCTGTCGGCAGGACGGGGTCGGACAAGAGGTGGTGACCGCCGGAGGTGGCTTCGAACGTCGTGTCACTTGCGAGGGTTTGGCCGTCCCTGTCCCCGCTCACCCCGCCGAATGATTGCCAATGACCTAGCCCGCATTTCTCACCAGGATGCGGTCGTCACGGGGCAGAGACGCCGACAGGCCAGGAAACGTGCGCAGCGCGATGCGGCACATCGGGCAAGCGCGTTGACGCAGC
>JADFMW010000178.1 GCA_022563655.1 Pseudomonadota bacterium | reverse complement strand
GATGGCGCCCGGGGCGATGCGCGCCAGGGTGTTCAGCTCGGGCCCGGCGCCGACCCGGAACAGCGTGATCGCGATCACGAAGAACGCCACCACGTTGACGCTGTCGCTCCCGCGCTTGAGCGCGAGGCGCAGGTCGCGGCGCACGATCCACGACAGGCCGCTCACGGCGGCGCGCCCCGGGCCGCACCGAGGTCCAGCGCCTCGGCCTCGGGAAGTTGAAGGCCCGTGTGGGTGGCGACCACGACGAGGCCGCCGTCGGCGCGGTGGGCGGCGATCAGCGCCTCGACGACGCCGACCGCCTCCTCGTCGAGCGTCACCGTCGGCTCGTCCAGCAGCCACAGCGGCGCGGGCGCGGCGACGATGCGCGCCAGCGCCAGCCGGCGCCGCTGGCCGGCGGAGAGGAGCCGCGCCGGCACATCGGCGAGGTGGCCGAGGCCGAGCCGGTCGAGCGCCGCGGCCGAGCCGCGCCCGCCGCCGTGCAGCCCGGCCCAGAAGGCGAGGTTCTCGGCCACCGTGAGCGCCGGCTTCACCGCGTCGAGGTGACCGACGTAGCGCAGCCGCGCGTGGTGCGCCTCGGCGTCGTCGTCGACCGGCTCGCCGTTCCAGGTGATGGTCCCGGCGGCCGGCTCGAGCAGCCCGGCGATCAGCCGCAGGAGGCTGGACTTGCCGCTGCCGTTGGGGCCGCGGAGCACGAGCGCGCCGCCCGGCGGCACCGCGAAGTCGAGGCCCGAGAACACCGTGCGCTCGCCGCGCACGCACTCAAGACCGCGCCCCGCGAGACCGCTGCCAAGGGCGTCGTTCATGGTCGCGGCTGCATCGAGAAAGGTTGCCGGGAGCCGGATGTTGGCGCATCGATAGGTGTGCAGTCGGTTCGCATGACCGGGCTCGAAACCGCATTCTCGAAACCGCGTGATGGCGGCATCATAGTCTTGTTTGGCGTTACGCAGGAACGTTCCGCGCCGCCGCCGTCAGTCGAGCTTGCGGACATCGTCGATGACCTTGCCGTCGTTGGCGAGACCGCCGACGCGGGCGAACTCCACCCGGCCCTTGAGCTTGCACACCGCCTGCAGCGACTCGGCGAGCGCCGCGGCGAGGCCCGGCGGCTTGCCCGCGACCTCGCAATAAAGCGTCATCACATCGACGTTTCCCACTCGGTCGACGACCAGTCGGGCCTTGCCGACCTCGGGGTGACGGGCGAGCACCGCCGCCACCTGCTGGGGGTGGACGAACATGCCCTTGATCTTGGTGGTTTGGTCGGCGCGCCCCAGCCAGCCCTTGAGGCGCATGTTGGTGCGCCCGCACGGGCTGGCTCCCGGCAGCACCGCCGAAAGGTCGCCGGTGGCGAAGCGGATGAGCGGGTACTCGGGCGCCAGCGTGGTCACCAGCACCTCGCCGACCTCGTCCCCGGCGACCGGATCGCCGGTGCCGGGGGTGACGATTTCGACGATGATCTCTTCGTCGACGATCATGCCCTGCTGGGCCGCCGATTCGTAGGCTACCAGGCCGATGTCGCCGATGGCGTAGCACTGCAGCGCGGCGATGCCGTGGCCCGCGATCTCGGCGCGCAGCGAGGCCGGCAGCGCCTCGCCCGAGACCAGCGCCTTCTCGAGGCTCGACAGGTCAAGCCCGGCCTCGCGTCCCTTGGTCAGCAATATCTTCAGAAACGACGGCGTGCCGCAGTAGCCGTGCGGGCGCACGTCGGCGATCACCTGGATTTGCTGCTCGGTGTTGCCCACGCCCGCCGGGATCACGGCGCAGCCCACGGCGTGCGCCCCGCTCTCCATGATCGCGCCGCCCGGGCTGAGGTGGTAGGAGAAGCTGTTGTGGATGACGTCGCCGGCGCGGAAGCCCGCGGCGTAGAGCGCCCGGGCCGAGCGCCAGAAGTTCGGCCGCCGCCCTTCGGGGTCGTAGATTGGCCCCGGCGAGCAGAAGATGCGCGACAGCGCGCCGGTCGCCGTCGCCGCGAGGCCGCCGAACGGCAGCTGCGTCTTTTGCCGCTCGATCAGCCCGGACTTGCGCGTCACCGGCAGGCCGGCGAGCGCGGCGCGGTCGGTCACCGCGGCCGGATCGACCTCGGCGAGGATCTCGGCGAAGTACGGCGCGGCGGCCTTGGCGTGCGCGATGTGGCCGGGCAGGCGGGCGAACAGCTCGCGCTCGCGCCGCTCGGGATCGCGCGTCTCAAGCGCGTCGAAGTAGTCCTCGCCCCCGCTCATGGCGAACTCTCACAGCCAGCGCTTGCGGCGCCTGTAGTGCTTGACGTCGCGGTAGCTCTTGCGGCCGCTGGCGCTCAGGCCGAGGTAGAACTCCTTCACGTCCTCGTTCTCGCGCAACGTCTCGGCGCTGCCGTCGAGCACGACGCGGCCGTTCTCGAGGATGTAGCCGTGCTGGGCGAAGCGGAGCGCCATGGCGGTGTTCTGCTCGGCCAGCAGGAAGCTGACGCCCTCGTTCTTGTTGAGGCGGCTGACGATGTCGAAGATTTCGTGGACGAGCTGCGGCGCCAGCCCGAGCGACGGCTCGTCGAGCAGGATCATCCTGGGCCGCGCCATCAGCGCCCGGCCGATGGCGGTCATCTGCTGCTCGCCGCCGGAGATGTAACCGGCCTGGGTGTGGCGCCGCTCCTTGAGGCGCGGGAAATAGGTGTAAACCATCTCCAGGTCGTCGGCGATGGCGCCGCGGCCGTCGCGCCGAGTGTAGGCGCCGGTCAGCAGGTTTTCCTCGGCCGTCAGGTGCTCGAAGCAGTGCCGGTTCTCCATGACCTGAATCACCCCGCGCCTGACCAGTTCGGAGGGCGTGAGCTTGTCGACCCGCTCGCCGAGGTATTCGATCGAACCCTTGGTGACGTCGCCGCGCTCGGCGCCGAGCAGGTTGGAGATCGCCTTGAGCGTGGTGGTCTTGCCGGCGCCGTTGGCCCCGAGGAGGGCGACGATGCCCCCCTCGGGAACCTCGAGCGAGACCCCCTTGAGCACCAGGATCACGTGGTCGTAAACGACCTCGATGTTGTTGACGGTGAGAAGCGATTGGCCGATAGCGGCCGCTTCCGCCGCGGGCATCTGCATACGGCTCTCCCTAACGGCCGCGTCGGCCCATCAATCACGCCGCCAACCGGTTCAATCGGTGCCGTCGCACTTGCGAATCGCGATGCCCTTTTCCGCGGCGTACGCGGCCGCGGCCTTGACGATCATCGGACGAACGACGTCGCGCATGGGCGTGATCCAGTCGCTGACGAAGGTCCACTTGGTGCCGTCCCACTGCTGAATGCGCACCGGGCCGTTGGTCTCGTGGTCCTCGCAGCTCACCTTGACCGGATTGGTGAAGTCGGCGAGGCCGAGCTCACTCAGTCGCGCCGCGGTCAGGTCGAGGTTCTCCAGGCCCCAGCGGACCTGCTCGCCGCTCAACACCTGGTTGCCGTACTTGCCCATGGCGGTGCGCATCGCCTCGGTGCTGAACACCGCGTTCACCATGCCGCGGTTGTAGAGCACCTCGCCGAAGTTGTTGGCCTTCGCCTTGGCGATATCGCCGCCATACAGGGTCTTGAGGATCGCGTCGTGCGCGGGCCAGTCGGCGCCGACGCCATGGAAGTTGGCGCCCTTGTACCCCTTGGCGGCGTCGCCGGCGGGTACCACGTCGGACTCGGTCGACGACCACCAGTTGCCGATGAAATGGTCCATCGGATAGTTGATCGCGGCGGCTTCCTTGACCGCCACCTGGTTCATCACGCCCCAACCCGACATGAAGATCCAGTCGGGCTTGAGCCGCCTGATCTGCAGCCAGGTCGCCTTTTGCTCCTGGCCCGGGTGGTCGACCGCCAACAACGTCAGGTCATAGCCGTACTTCTCGGCCAGGACCTCGAGCGTCGGGTTCGCTTCCTTGCCGTAGGCGCTGTTGTGATAGACGTGGGCGATCTTCTTGCCCTTGAGCTTGTCCAAGCCGCCTTCCTGGTCGCCGATATACTTGATGACGGCGGAGGCCTGGCTCCAATACGTGGTCGGGAAGTTGAACGTCCACTTGAAGACACGGCCGTCGGCCGCGGCGGTGCGGCCGTACCCCATCGAATGCACGGGGACCTTGTCGGTCCAGGTCTTCTCGATGAGCTGATACGTGATGCCGGTCGACAGCGGGTTGAATACGGCGGCGCCCATCGAGCCCTCGCCCTTGAGCTTTTCGTAGCATTCGACGCCGACATCGGTCTTGTAACCGGTCTCGCATTCGATCAATTTGATCTTGACGCCGTTGACGCCGCCCCTGGAATTGACCAGCGCAATGTAGTCGGCGAGCCCGTTGGCGAACGGAATGCCGTTGGGCGCGTAGGCGCCGGTACGGTAAACCAGTGAGGGAAGAATTATTTCGCCCAAGGCAAGAGCAGCGGCCTCGGCTTCCGCCTTTTGCTTATCAGTCGTAAGTTGGGCAACCTCGGCTTTTAGTTGTTCAATTTGTTCTTGAGACGATGATAACTGTTGGTACTGATAAATACTCACCCCCGCAAGGATGATCGCTACGGCGATCGCTACGTAGCCAGTGTTCTTGTTCATTGTATCCTCCCCTGTTCCAAGAGTGGCCTAATAGATCGACTTGCATGCTAATTCTTTAAATAATCCATATCACGTAGGTCGAAAAGCTGCAAACGTCGTCCACACGGTGACGAGCAATATCAGGTTTACGGCTATCAGTGCGGGAAGGGCCATAGGCGAAGTTTTTCCTTGGCGATCTGCCACAGCCGCGCCAGTCCCTGGGGCTCGACGATCAGGAAAAAGATGATGAGGCCGCCGAAAACCATGAACTCGATGTGCTTGGCCGTCACCGCCTGCATGCCGAGACCGCCGACGAAGAGATTGGTCAGTACGATCGGGGTCAGGACGATGAACCCCGCCCCCAGGATCGATCCCATGACGCTTCCCAGGCCCCCGACGATGATCATGAACAGGACCAGGAACGACAGATTGATGTCGAAGGCGAGGGTCTCGACGCTGCCGAAGTGCAGCGCGAACAGCTCCGCCCCGGCGACGCCACAGATGTACGAGGAAACGGCGAACGCCGACAACTTGGTGTGCAACGGCCTGATGCCGATGATCTCGGCCGCGACGTCCATGTCGCGGATCGCCATCCAGGCGCGGCCGATGGCGCCACGCACCAGGTTCTTGGTGAGCAGCGCGAACACCACGAGGATCGAAAGGGCGGTCAGAT
>JADFMW010000177.1 GCA_022563655.1 Pseudomonadota bacterium | reverse complement strand
ATGACGATCTGGCCCGGCGCGTTGTCGTTGGCCGCGGTGCACACCGCGCCGTCGGCGGCCGCCAGGGCGATCGCCTTGGCGGCGTCGAGGTCGATCCCGAGCACAGCCGCCATCGCCCCCTCACCCACCGGCACTGCCCGCTGCATGGCGCGCCCGCGGCGACGCACCAGGCGCACGGCGTCGCCGAGCGCGAGGCTGCCGACGGCGGCGAGCGCCGAGTATTCGCCAACCGAATGGCCGGCGACGAAGGCGCATCTGTCGGCAAGCCGGAAGCCGCCCTCGGTCTCGATAACACGGACCACGGCGAGCGCCGCCGCCAACAGCGCCGGCTGAGCGTTCTCGGTGAGCCTGAGCTCCTCCTCGGGACCGTCGAACATCAGGCGCGAAAGGCGTCGGTCAAGCGCGTCGTCGACCTCATCGAGCACCAGGCGCGCGGGCTCCAGCGCCTCGGCAAGGGCGCGTCCCATGCCGACAAATTGCGATCCCTGACCAGGAAAGACAAACGCGCGCATCACGCAGCCGCTCCCCCCGGCGTACGCCTCCGCCGCCCGTAAGGCGAGCTAACAGATACCGCCCCGCCGAACACTGTCAAGCGCGCTTGCAAGGGGGGCGGATTCGGATATAGTGCGCCGCCTCATAGCTCCTTGCCGGAACAGCCGGCTAAGCCCGGGCCGCCCGACCGCCCATCACTCCGGCCGGCGCCGGGCGCGCAACAGCCATCGCGCAACAGCCATAAGGAGTAATATGGCATGCCGCTCTACGAGAGCACGTTCATTGCGCGCCATGACATGTCGGCCCAGCAGGTCGAAAGTCTGACCGCAACCTTTACCGACATCGTCAAGAAAAACGGCGGCGAGATTACCAAGACCGAATACTGGGGCCTGAGAACCCTCGCTTATCGCATCAGGAAGAGCCGTAAGGGACATTACGTATTCTTCAACCTCGACGCGCCATCCGACGCGGTGCGCGAGTTCGAGCGCAACATGCGCTTGAACGAGGACGTGCTGCGCTACCTGACGGTGGCGGTGGACGAGCTTGACCCCAACCCGTCGCCGATGATGCAGGCGCGCGCCGCGCGTGATGACCGGTCGCGCCGCGGCGGCGGCGGGGCCAGGGCAAGGGCTGCCGTGCCCGCCATGGCCAAGGCCGAATCCGGCCCCGCGGACGAAACCAAGGCCGCGCCGGCGAAGACGGCCAAGGCCGAATCCGGGGCCGCGGACGAAACCAAGGCCGCGCCGGCGAAGAAAGCCAAGGCCGAATCCGGGACCGCGGACGAAACCAAGGCCGCGCCGGTGAAGAAATCCAAGGCCGAATCGGCGCCAGCGAAGAAATCGAAGGCCGCTTCCACCCCGGCGAAGAAATCCAAGGGCGCTTCAGCGCCGGCGAAGGAAGCCACAACCGATTCAGGAGACGAGGCATGACGACTTCACGAGGTCGCTTGAGCGGCAGGTCCAGCACGGTGCAGATGCCGAGCCCCCCTCCCCGCCGCCCCGCGTTCCGTCGCCGCAAGGTTTGTCCGTTTTGCAGCACGGACGCGCCGAAGATCGACTACAAGGACGTGAAGCTCTTGCAGCGCTTCCTCTCGGAGCGCGGCAAGATCATGCCGAGCCGGATCACCGCCGTCACGGCCAAGCATCAGCGCGAACTGTCGCGGGCGATCAAGCGGGCGCGCAATCTTGCGCTATTGCCGTTCATCGTCAAGTAAGCGCGAGCGTCGGCGCGGCGCATGATGAGGCAGACCATCATCGCCATCTCGGGGGGCGCGCTGAGCGCGCTCTTGATGGCCAGCTCGGGGCCGCTGATGGCCGGCTCTCTGGTTCCGCTGGGGATGATCCCGGCCTATCTGGCGCAGCTGCCGTTGCTTCTCGTCGGGTTTGGCTTGGGCGTGTCGGCCGCGGTCAAGGCGGGGCTGTCCGCCGTTGTGGTCGCGGTCCTGGTCGCCAACGTCAACCTGATTTATGGGCTGATCTTCGCCGCTTTCGTCGCCGGGCCGGCGGTGCTGCTCGCCAGCGTGTTCCTAACCGTGCGACCGGCGCCCGACGGCACCATGGCCTGGATGCCGATCGACCAAGCCGCCGGCCTGCTTTGCGGCCTCGCGCTGGCCGCGATCATGGTCGCGGTCATGTTGGGGGCGGGCCTCGACGGCGGGTTGTTCGGCCAGCTTGAGGGGTTCGCCGCATCGATCGCCGACGAGCTGACCACGCCAGACGCCGGCGAGCCCTCGGCGCTCGCCCGGGATCTGGCCGACGTCTTCGTCGCCCTGGCGCCCTACGCGCCCGGCATCGTCGGCGCGTCGTGGCTGGTGACGTTGGCGACCAACGGGGCGCTGGCGCAGACCATTCTGCGCCGTACCGGACACAACCTGCGTCCGTCTCCGGCGCTCACCGAGTTTCGCGTTCCGGGCTGGCTGTCGATCGCCTGGGGGGTGGCGACCCTGGCCTGGATCGCGCTCGACGGCGCCGCCGGCAGGTTGGGCGGCAACCTCGCGCTGGTCCTGATCGTGCCGTTTTTCTTCGCCGGGCTGGCCGTGGCCCACGTGCTGGCCGCGCGCTTCAACCTGAAAACGTTCTTCCTGGTCGGGCTTTACGGATCGCTGGCGCTGATCGGCGCACCGGTTGTCGGGGTGTTGATCGCGACCGGCCTGATCGACGACGTTGCCAACCTTCGCCGGCGTGCCGGCGGCGCCCAAGGGCGGTCCAGCGGCCGCAACGCGGGCGACAGCGACGAGGATTGATACCATGCAAGTGATCCTGCTCGAGCGCATCGAGAAGCTCGGCCAAATGGGCGACGTGGTCAGCGTCAAGCCGGGCTACGCGCGGAACTACCTGTTGCCCCAGCGCAAGGCCCTGCGCGCAACCAAGGAGAACGTCGAGCGCTACGAGCGCGAGCACACCGAGTTCGAAGCGTCTAACCTCGAGCGCCGAGGCGACGCGGAAGCGGTCGCGGCGAAACTCGAGGGCCTCACCTGCGTGCTTCTGCGTCAGGCGAGCGAGAGCGCCCAGCTGTACGGCTCGGTGACGGCGCGCGACATCGCCCAGGCGGTTGCCGAAGGCGGCGCCACCATCCACCGCGCGCAGGTGCGGCTCGACCGGCCGATCAAGACGCTCGGCATCCATCGCGTGCGCATCGCGCTCCACCCCGAGGTCATCGTCGGCGTCGCCGTCCACGTCGCCCGTTCGGCCGAGGAGGCCCAGACCCAGGCCGCCGCCGCCGCCCGCGGCGAGGCCGCCGCCGAGGCCGCCGCGCGTGGCGGGACCACGGCCGAGAGCGGCGAGGGCGAGGCCGCCGCCGATAGCACGGCCGAGAGCGGCGAGGAGAGCAAGGCCGCTCCCACGACGCAAGACTGAGCCTGCCGGCGCCGGGCCGTTGCCGCGGCGCGATTGTTATTCGGCCAAGCCTTCGTTAAAATTGCCTGCTGTGCGCGTGGGTTTGTGCGTACGGCGTCAAGATCGGCCCGCGGCGCGGCGAACGCGGGAGAGAACAGATGCTGCTCGGCCGTCTGCTGAAACGCATAATCAAGACCGGCCGCCTGACGGTGATCGACACGGCCGGCCGGGCGCATGTCTTTGGTCCGGCTGGCAGCCGGCCGGCGGTGACGCTCCGGCTCCACGACAAATCGCTGCACACGAAGCTGTATCTGCGACCCCAGCTCTACTTCGGCGAGGCCTACACGGACGGCACGCTGACGATCGAGGACGGCACGCTTCCGGAGTTCCTCGATCTGTGGGGGGCCAACCTGGAGATGGCCGAGCCGGGCTGGGCCGGCCGGATCGGCCTCCGCCTGGCGCTCATCGCGCGGCCGGTGCGGCAGCACAATCCGATCGGGCTCGCCCGGAAGCACGTCGCCCACCATTACGACCTCTCCAATACGCTCTACGATCTGTTCCTCGACCGCGACAGGCAGTATTCATGCGCCTACTTCATCTCGCCCAACAACACGCTCGAGCAGGCCCAGAAGGCCAAGAAGCGCCACCTCGCCGCCAAGCTGCTCTTGACCCCCGGCTGCAAGGTGCTCGACATCGGCTCGGGCTGGGGGGGCCTGGCGCTCGACCTCGCCCGCGTCTCCGGCGCCGATGTGACGGGCTTGACGCTGTCGCGCGAGCAGCACGAGAGCGCCGAGCGGCAGGCGCGGGAGGCGGGCCTGAGCGACCGGGTGCGCTTTTACCTGCGCGATTACCGCGAGGAGACCGGCCGCTACGATCGCATCGTCTCGGTCGGCATGTTCGAGCACGTCGGCGTCAAGCACTACGGCGAGTTCTTCGGCAAGGTCCGCGAGCTGTTGGCCGACGACGGGATCGCGCTGTTGCACTCGATCGGCCGCTGCGACGGGCCGGGCACGACCAACCCGTGGGTACGCAAGTACATCTTCCACGGCGGCTACGTCCCGGCGCTGTCCGAGGTGCTGCCGGCTGTCGAGCGGTGCGGCCTATTCGTCACCGACGTCGAGATTCTCAGGCTGCACTACGCCGAGACGCTGAAGGAGTGGTTGCGGCGCTTCACGGCCAACCGCGAGTCGATCGCCAAGATTTACGACGAGCGTTTCTGCCGCATGTGGGAGTTCTATCTCGCCAGCGCCGAGATGGCCTTCCGCCACTCGAGCCAGATGGTGTTCCAAATGCAGCTCGCGAAGCGGATCGATACGGTGCCGCTCACCCGCGACTACATCCACGAGTGGGAGCAGGCCCACGCGGCCGATCCCGCCGCCGCGTGACAAGCACGACGGGCCCGGGCGGCAACGGCGGTTGCGCACGATCCCGCCCAAGCCAAGTTATCCACAATATTATCCACCTGTGGACAGAATAAAACCGATCCCAGTCGTAATTATGCACGACATCCACGCTTTTCACATGCGGGTTGGCGTAGCCGCGCCGAGATCATGCATGGTAACGTGAGGTCATGGTGACCACGGAGGCGCAGCAGCCTGACCCCGCTCTGGGCGAGCGCGACGAGGGCGTTGCCTACCGCAGCCTGCCGCACAACGACGAGGCCGAGCAGGCGCTCTTGGGCGCGATGCTCGTCAACAACGAAGTCGCCAACCGCGTCTCCGCCTTTGTTCGGCCCGAGCACTTCTTCCAGCCCGTGCACGGCCGCATCTACGAGGCGATCCTGGGCCTCATCGAGCGCGGGCAGATCGCCACGCCGGTCACGCTCAAGACCTACTTCGAAGGTGACGAGGCGCTCACCGACATCGGCGGGGCGCAATAT
>JADFMW010000012.1 GCA_022563655.1 Pseudomonadota bacterium | reverse complement strand
GAAGGTTCCGGCGGCGGGTTCCTCCTGCCAGGCTTCGGCGTCCACGCCGCGTGCGGCCCTGCGCGCGCGCGCGCGGCGCGTCCGAGCGCGGCCGGGCGCGAAACCGGAAGCGCCGCCGGAATCTCCTTGGCGACCGCCGGCCATGCCCGCCATGGCCTCTATGACGGGGAAGCCGTGCCCGTCAAGCGCTTCACAATGTTCAGCCGGCAATTCGTCGATAAAACGCGACGGCAGGGCGCTGACCCACTGATTGTGGATTTGGCGATTGGCGGCGCTTAGGATATGCACCCGCATGCGCGCCCGCGTCAGGCCGACATAGGCCAGGCGGCGCTCCTCTTCCAGGCCGTCGGCGCCGCTTTCGTCGAGCGCCAACTGATGCGGAAACAGGCCCTCTTCCCAACCGGGCAGGAAGACGCTGTCGAATTCCAGGCCTTTGGCGCCGTGCAGGGTCATGAGATTGACCATCTCCTCGCCCTGAGAATCCTCGCGCTCCATGACCAGGCTGACATGTTCCAGGAAGTCGCCCAAGCTCTCGAATTCCTCGAGCGCGCCGGTCAATTCCTCCAGATTTTCCAAACGCCCCGGCGCCTGGGGGGTTTTGTCCTTCTTCCACATGTCGCGATAGCCCGATTCATCGAGCATTGTCTCGAGCACATCCCAGTGCGGCGCCGCCTCGGCAAGGAGGCGCCAGGCGGAGAATTTTTCCAGCAAGCCGGCCAACGTGGCGCGCGGCTTCGCTCTCAACTCGTCGGTTCCGACCAGCATTTCCGCCGCCCGGTAGAGCGAGCACTCCGAGACGCGGGCGAGGGTGTGCACGAGCCGCAAGGTGGCCTCGCCCAGGCCGCGCCGGGGCAAATTGACGATGCGCTCGAAGGCGAGATCGTCGTCGCGCTGCGCCAGCACGCGGAGATAGGCCACCGCGTCGCGGATTTCCTGACGCTCGTAAAAGCGCAAGCCGCCGATCACGCGATAGGGCAGGTCGATGGCGAGAAAGCGTTCCTCGAAGGCGCGGGTCTGGAAGCCGGCGCGCACCAGCACCGCGATCTCGGAAAGCCTGTGGCCGCGGCTCCCGAGGGCCTCGATCTCCTCGCCGACGACCCGCGCTTCTTCGGTGTCGTCCCACACGCCGCGCACGCTCACCTTGTCGCCGCCGGCCTCGTCGGTCCACAGCGTCTTGCCGAGGCGCCCGGCGTTGTGGGAGATCAGCCCCGAGGCGGCGCCCAGGAGCGGCTTGGTCGAACGGTAGTTGCGTTCGAGCCGGATGACGCGGGCGCCCGCGAAGTCGTGCTCGAACCTGAGGATGTTGCCGACCTCGGCGCCGCGCCAGCCGTAGATCGACTGGTCGTCGTCGCCGACGCAGCACAGGTTCTTGTGAGCCTGGGCGAGCAGGCGCAGCCACAGATACTGAGCGACGTTGGCGTCTTGGTACTCGTCGACCAGGATGTAGCGAAAGCGCCGCTGCCAGCCCTCGAGCACCTCGCGGTGCGCGGTGAACAGGGTAAGGCAGTGCAAGATGAGATCGCCGAAGTCGGCCGCGTTGAGCGCCGCGAGGCGCTCCTGATAGGCGCGATAGAGCGCCACCGCGCGGCCGCCCGCGAACTCGCGCCCCTGGGATGGGTCGGCGGTGTCGGGACCGAGGCCGCGGTCCTTCCAGCGCTGGATGATGGCGAGCAGCGACCGTGCCGGCCAGCGCTTCTCGTCGATGTCGTGGGCGCTCAAGACCTGCTTCACCAGACGCAGCTGGTCGTCGGTGTCGATGATGCTGTAGTTGGACTTGAGCCCGACCAGCTCGGCGTGGCGGCGCAGGATGCGCGCGCCGATGGCGTGGAAGGTGCCGAGCCACAGGCCCTCGACGCCGCGCCCGATCAGCGCCTCGACGCGGCTGATCATCTCGCGCGCGGCCTTGTTGGTAAACGTCACGGCGAGCACCTGCCCGGGCCAGGCACGCCCGGTGACCAGGATGTGGGCGATGCGCGTGGTCAGCACCCGGGTCTTGCCGGTGCCGGCGCCGGCGAGCACCAGCACGGGTCCCTCGGTCGCCGCGACGGCCTCGCGCTGGGCCTCGTTGAGCCGCGCCAGGTAGTCGTCGGGTGGGCTCGCCGGCGGCGGGGCGTCGCCCGGATCGCCCGGATCGCCAGGTTCAAACGTCGAGAGGTCGAACGGATCGGGCATGTCTCGACGGCGTTATAGACGGCTGCGGCCCATTTTGCACGCTCGCGCGGCGCCCTCGCGGAAGGGCCAGCGCCTCAGCTCGCCCGCGGCGGCTTGAGCGCGATCAAGCGCCCCACCTCGGGCGGGATCGGCAGCCCGGCGTGGGCCTCGCGGACCGCCGCCAGCCGCGCCGCGATGTCTTGCGGCAATGGCGCCGACCGGCGCGCCGCCCGGTCGATGTGCAGCGCCAGCCATTCGCTGGTCGCCGCGGGGCGGCCGTCGCCGGCCTTGAACATCTGGTGGAAGAAGTGCAAGCGTTTGGCGTCGAAGCCGAGCAACTGGGTAGCGATGCGCAGCGTCGCGCCGGAGCGCAGCTCGCGCTGGTAGGTGAGGTGCGCCTCGACCGCGAACATCGCGCGGTCGGTCCGCCCGGCGTAGTCCTCGCCGACGCCGACGAAATCGAAGAATGCGTCGGTCGCCAAGTCGAAGGCGAGGACGTAGTACGCGACGTTCATGTGGTCGTTGTAGTCGACCCACTCGGGCCGGACCTCGGTTTCGTACAGCGCCAGGGGAGCGGCGATCGCCATGGCGCGATCCTAGTCCATCGTCGGCGCCGCCGGTAGCACGCGGCAAGGAGTTGCGGCGGCGGCGCGGCCGCCTTACCCTAACGCACGAACGCAGCACGAGCCTGGGAAGGGAACGGCGCGGCATGGCTGCGGAGGCGGCTTTGAGCGACCAGATGATCGGCGAGCTTCGCGACCTGTTCGGCGAGCGGATCTCGACCGCGGCCGCGGTGCGCGCCCATCACGGTAAGGACGTCTCGTACCACGCGGCGCACGACCCGGACGCCGTGGTCTTCGCCCAATCGACCGCGGAGGTGAGCGAGATCGTGAGGATCTGCGCGCGGCACCGCGTGCCGATCGTCGCTTACGGCACGGGCACCTCGCTCGAGGGTCATATCGCGGCGCTCGACGGCGGGGTGTGCATCGACCTCGGCCGGATGAACGACATCCTGCGCGTCGGCGTGGAGGACATGGATGTCACCGTCGAGGCCGGCGTGACGCGCAAGCAGCTCAACCATCATCTGCGCGATACCGGGCTGTTCTTTCCCATCGATCCGGGCGCCGACGCCTCGCTCGGCGGCATGGCGGCGACCCGCGCCTCGGGCACCAACGCGGTGCGCTACGGCACCATGCGCGAGAACGTGCTGGCGCTGACCGTGGTGCTCGCCGACGGCCGCATCATCCGCACCGCGCGCAGGGCGCGCAAGTCGTCGGCCGGCTACGACCTGACGCGCCTGTTCGTCGGCTCGGAGGGGACGCTCGGCGTCATCACCGAGGTTACCTTGCGCCTCTACGGCATTCCCGAGGCGATCTCGGCCGCCGTGTGCGCCTTTCCCACCCTCGACGACGCGGTCGCGACGACGATCCTCACCATCCAGAGCGGCGTGCCGGTGGCGCGCATCGAGCTGCTCGACGAGCTGACGGTCGCGGCGGTCAACGACTACTCGAAGCTCGATTGCGCCGTCGCCCCGACGCTGTTCTTCGAGTTCCACGGCTCGGAGGCGAGCGTCGCCGAGCAGGCCGAAACGGTTCAGGAGATCGCCGGCGACCACGGCGGCGGCGACTTCGTATGGACGACCAAGACCGAGGACCGCAACCGCTTGTGGCAGGCCCGGCACGACGCCTATTTCGCCCAGCTCGCGCTCGATCCGACCAAGCAGGGCTTCGTCACCGACGTCTGCGTGCCGATCTCGCGGCTCGCCGAGTGCATCACCGAAACGCAGAAGGACCTCGAACGGTCGACCATCGTCGCGCCCCTGGTCGGCCACGTCGGCGACGGCAACTTCCATCTGGTCTACCTGATCGATCCGGAGAATCCCAAGGAGATCTCCGAGGCCAAGCGTCTCAACGAGCGCATGGTCATGCGCGCGCTGGCGATGGACGGCACCTGCACCGGCGAGCACGGCATCGGCTACGGCAAGCTCGACTTCCTGGTGGCAGAGCACGGCGAGGCCGTGAGCGTCATGCGCCTGATCAAGCGGGCGCTCGATCCCGATAACCTGATGAACCCGGGCAAGGTCGTGCGCGTCTGAAGCATGCGTGCGCCTGGCTCGGCGAATCCGGGCCTCGGGCAAGGACGATCCCGGCCCGAAGCGGCTTCGCGCGCGTCAAGCGGGAGTATCGTCGGACGGGCCGTGGTCGGGCGGACCGTGGTCGGGCCGTTTGCCGTCGAGCTCGCGCGAGCGGTGCTCGGCCTCGGTTCGGGCCGGTTCCTCTTCGGCCTTGGTGCGCCTTGTTTTGGCTCGATTCTTGGCGCCGCGCTGTTCCGCTTGTTGACGTTCGCGCCGCTTGCGATAGCGGTTGAGATCGACTACATCTCCCATGTTCATGCTCTGTCTCGCTCCTACGCAACAGCCCTTTAGGTCTTTATGGCCCTTTAGGTCTTTATGAACGTGTCCTTGGCCGGTAGCTTAGCGTAAAAGGGCGGCAGCGCAAACGCTCGCCTAGGGGTTCCCGCCGAGTCCATCTGCGCCTGAAGGGGATCGTCGTGAGGAAGGTTGTTTACGCGGTGCTGGGGCTGATGGTGTTGCTCGCCGCAGCCGCCATAGTGCTGCCGCTCGTCATCGACCTCAACGCCTACAAGAGCCAGGTTTCCGCGTACCTCAAGGCGATGACGGGGCGCGACCTGGTGATCGCCGGAAACATCGAACTCTCGCTGCTGCCGGCGCCCATGGTGGCGGTCAACGACGTTCGCCTCGCCAACGTGGCCGGCGCCGCGGTTCCCCACATCGTGCGCCTCGAGTCAGCCAAGGCGCGCATCGCCCTGTGGCCGCTGCTGCGCGGCAAGATCCGGATCAATAGCCTGATATTCGTCGACCCCGTCGTCGAGCTCGAGATACTGGCCGACGGACGCACCAACTGGCAGTTCCCCCTCGCCGCCGAGGGCGGCGCGGCGGCTGCCGCCCTGGCTGTCGAGGAAGACGGCAGATTCGAAGTGCGCCTCGACCGCTTGGTGGTCGAGAACGCGACCATCGTCTACCGCGACGGAACGGACGGCCGGATCGAGATGATCGAGGACGTCAACGTCGTCGTCGCCGCCGAGTCGCTTGCCGGACCGTTCCACGCCCGGGGCAGGCTGGTCGCGCGCGGTGCGGATCTCGCCTTCAAGCTCGAGGTGGGCGCGCTCGAGAGTGGGCCGATCGCGGTCGCCGTCGAGGTTGATCTGGTTTCGGCCGAGGCGTCGCTATCGATCGCCGGGACCTTGAGCTCGCCATCCGCCGACGCCGAGTTCACCGGCGCGCTGAAGGCCGAGGGCGCTTCGCTCGCCGGCATCGTCGCCGCGTTCGACCCCGTCGCCGGGCGGCAGCCCTTGCTCGAGCGGAAATTCTCGCTCACCGGCGCGATGTCGGGCTCCGCCGCCGGGGCGGCCATCAACGACATCGAGATCGAGTTCGGCGGCGTCCAGGCCAAGGGCGTGCTCCACGCGACCTTCCGCGGCGTGCCGCAGATCGAGATCGAGCTCGCCTTCGGCCGCGTCGACCTGGACCAGCTGCGGTCCGAGTCCGCGCCCGCCTCGCGCCCGCCGGAGCAGGCCCCTGCCGCCACGGCCGAGGTCGCTCCATTCGCGCTTCCCGCCGGCGTCAACGCCACCCTCGACCTGCGGCTCGGCGTCTTGGTCATGAACCGGTCGGTGATCCGTCAGGTGCAGATCGTCACCACGCTCGACCAAGGTCTGTTGACTCTGCAGCAAGGCTCGGCCCTGCTGCCCGGCGGGTCGAGCGTCGCGGCGTTCGGCGTGCTCGACAGCGTCGATGGCAAGCCGCGTTTCACGGGCCAAGTCGAGGGCGCGGGCGACAACCTGCGCGCCGTGCTCGATTGGCTTTCGGTTCCGGTCCCGCCGGTTCCTCCCGATCGCCTGCGCAGGTTCACCTTTTCGACCAATATCGAGCTCACGCCCGAGCTGGTAAGGCTGGCGGCGCTGAACCTCAGGCTCGATCGATCGCAACTCAACGGCGGGGTCACGGTGGAGTTTCGCGAGCGCCCGACGTTCACCGCGATCATGGCCCTCGACCGCCTCGATCTCGACGCCTATCTGCAGCCGGCCGGCGCCGGCGAGCAGGCCGCGGCCGAGGCCGCCGCGCCCCGGGGCGGTCCCAACGGCGGTCCCATCGGCGCGCTCGCGGCCTTCGACGGCGAGCTGAAGGCGCACATCGAGAAGCTCGTCTACAAGGGGGTGCCGATCTCGGGGCTCGTGATCGACGCGGTGCTCAAGGACGGGAAGCTGAAGCTGCGCCGCCTCGCCGCCGACGACGTCGCCGGGGCGAGCGGCACGTTCAAGGGCCTGATCGAACCCGCCGTTCCGACCTTCAACCTGACATACGACCTGGAGACGGCCGATTTGGTTCGGTTGCTGCGGGTCTTCGATGTCGCGACGCCGGCGCCGCTCAAGCGCTTGGGCCGCATTTCGGCGCGCGGCCGCCTCGAAGGCGATCTCTCCACCATGGCGATTGAGACCACCGTCTACATGACCGAGGCACGAGTGAAGCTGGCCGGCACGCTGTCCGGGATTGCGGCGCGGCCTGTCGTCGATGCGACGGTTGATCTCCGTGGCGAGGACCTGAAGCAGCTCGTGCGGCGCTTCGGCGCGGAGGATCTCCCTGGGGCTGCGCGGGCGGCCGGCCCCTATTCGCTGCGCGGGTGGGTAAAGGGCCACGCCGAGGCGCTCGAGGTGGCGCTCGATCTAAGGGCCCTCGGCGCCCGCGCCAAGGTGACCGGCACCTTCACCGGCATCACCCAGGGGTTGGGCTACGATGTCACCGTCACGGCGAGCCACCCCGATCTGGCCGCGCTTGTCGAGACCTTCTACGACGGCGTCGACCTCGCGCAGCGCAGCCCTGGCGAGGTTCGCCTGCGCGCCCGCGTGGTGGGCGACGCGGCCCAAGCCCGCATCTCGCTGCTCACCGGCCGAATCGGACCAACCCGCGTGGATGGCGTCGTCACGGCCCGCTGGGATACCCCCAAGCCGAGCCTCGACATCGACCTCACGGCCGGCGAGATCGTCTTCGACATGTTCTTGCCCGCCGTCGCGAGTGCGCAATCCGGCGCCGCCGGGACCGGCGCGGGGTCGCCGCAAGCACCCGGGTATTGGTCGCGGGAGCCGATCGACCTTTCGGGTCTGCGGGCGTTCGACGCCAAGGTACAAGTCACGGCCAACGCGGTGAAGTTCCGTAAGCACCGGTTCGAGGCGGTGACGTTGCGCCTGTCGCTCGCCGACGGAGTGATCGAGGTCGACGAGCTCGCCGGGCGGCTTTACGGCGCGCCGGTCATGCTCTCGGCGCGCCTCACCGATGCCAAGCCGCCAAGCGCCGAGATCACGTTCCGTCTCGAGGGGGTCGATCTGCGGGCGCTGTTGATCGACGAGGCCGGTGTCGAGGCGGTTTCCGGCCGGCTCAGCCTCTCCGGCAAGTTGCGCACCCAGGGACGCAGCGAGTTCGATCTGGTTTCGGCGCTCACTGGCGAGGTCGCCATCGACGCGCGCGACGGCGCGATCCAGGGTATCGACCTGGGCCTGCTCAACCAACGTCTCGGCACGCTCGCCAGCGAGGCCGACTTCGTGCGCCTCGTTGAGGAGGCGCTGACCCGCGGCGAGACGCGAATCCGCACGCTCCAAGGCAGTTTTACCGCGGCCAACGGCGTGCTGCGCAGCAACGATCTGCGAGTCATGCTCGACGGCGCTCAGGGCCGGGCGGAGGCGACCGTGGACCTGCCGCGCTGGCAGCTCGCGTTAGACAGCACGTTCAGCCTGGCCGATCATCCCAACGCGCCGCTGGTGGGCATCGCGTTCACGGGGCCGATCGACAATCCGAGGCGCGAGATCCGCGAGCGCGAGCTGCGCGGCTACGTCGTCCGGAAGCTGCTTGGCCGCGCCATCGGGACGGCCACGCCGAAGACCGGCGAAGAGTCCGGCGCCGTGGACGCCGCGCCCGACGCTCGCACCGACGCCGCGGCACCCCCGCCCGCGCCGCGAGAGGCAAAGGCCAAACGCGCCGAGCCGGCGCTGCTGAGCGCGCCCAAGCCGCAGCGCACGTTCGACAGCGTCCTGCAGGGGATCACCAAGAAGCCCGGCGAATAGGCTAGGCCTCGCCCTCGTCCGGCCGCTCGCCGGGAACGTGGCTGCGGCCGCACTGGGCGCGGTGGCGCAGCAGGTGGTCGGCGAGCACGCAGGCGACCATGGCCTCGCTCACCGGCGCGGCGCGGATGCCGACGCAGGGGTCGTGGCGCCCCTTGACGATGACCTCGACCTCGTTGCCGTCGCGGTCGATGCTGCGCCGGGGCACGAGGATCGAGCTGGTCGGCTTGACGGCGCAGCGCACGACGATGTCCTGCCCGGTCGAAATGCCGCCCAGGATGCCGCCCGCGTGATTGGAGAGAAACGTCACGCGGCCGTCGCGCATGCGCATCTCGTCGCTCGCCTCTTCGCCGGGCAGCGCGGCGGCGGCGAAGCCGGCGCCGATCTCGACCCCCTTGACCGCGTTGATGCTCATCACCGCCTTGGCGAGGTCGGCGTCGAGCTTGTCGTAGACCGGCGCGCCAAGCCCGGCGGGCACGCCGCTGGCGACGACCTCGATCGCCGCGCCGGCGGACGAGCCGGCGTTGCGGACGTCGTCGAGGAAGCTCTCCCACGTCGGCACGATTTCCGCGTCGGGGGCCCAGAACGGGTTGCGTTCGACCTCGGACCAGTCCCAGCGGTCGCGGTCGATGCGGTGCGGACCGATCTGCACCACCGCGCCGCGGATGGTCACGTCGGGTCCGAGGATCTTGCGCGCGATCGCCCCGGCGGCGACGCGCATGGCGGTCTCGCGGGCGCTCGCCCGGCCGCCGCCGCGATGGTCGCGCACGCCGTACTTGGCGAAGTAGGTATAGTCGGCGTGGCCGGGGCGGAAGCTGTCCTTGAGGTCGTTGTAGTCCCTGGGACGGGCGTCCTCGTTGGCGATGACGAGGGTGATCGGCGTGCCCGTGGTGACGCCCTCGAACAGGCCCGAGACGATCCTCACCCGGTCGGGCTCGCGCCGCTGGGTGGTGAACCGCGACTGGGCGGGTCGGCGGCGGTCGAGCCAGGGCTGGATGTCGGCTTCGCCGAGCGCGATGCGGGGCGGCACGCCGTCGACGACGCAGCCGAGCTCCGGCCCGTGGCTCTCGCCCCAGGTGGTAAAGCGGAAGAGATGGCCGAAGGTGTTTCCCGACACGGCCGCGAGCCGCCGTCCTAGACGGTCGTGATGTCGGGCGCGTCGACCGCCTTCATGCCGACCACGTGGTAGCCGCAGTCGACATGGTGGACCTCGCCGGTGACGCCCGAGGCCAGGTCGCTCAAGAGATAGACCGCCGCGCCGCCGACCTCGTCGATGCGCACGTTGCGCTTGAGCGGCGAGTTGTACTCGTTCCATTTGAGGATGTAGCGGAAGTCGCCGATGCCCGACGCCGCCAGGGTCTTGATCGGCCCCGCCGAGATGGCGTTGACGCGGATGCCCTGGCCGCCGAGGTCGACCGCGAGGTAGCGCACGCTGGCTTCCAGCGCGGCCTTGGCCACGCCCATGACGTTGTAATGCGGCATCACCCGCTCGGCGCCGTAGTAGGTCAGGGTGAGCAGGCCGCCGCCGTTGTCCATCAGCGGCACCGCGCGCTGGCATACCGCGGTGAATGAATAGCACGACACATGCATCGTCGCGGTGAAGTTCGCCGCCGTGGTGTGCAGGTAGCTTCCCTTGAGCTCTTCCTTGTCGGAGTAGGCGATGGCGTGAACCAGGAAATCGAGGCGGCCCCAGGCGTCCTCGATCGCGGCAAAGACGCTGCCGATGCTCGCCGGGTCGGTGACGTCGCACGGCTCAACGAGCTCCGAGCCGACGCTTTCGGCCAACGGCCGCACCCGTTTGCCCAGGGCATCCCCTTGGTAGGTGAAGGCAAGCTCGGCGCCGTGTTCGGAGAGCGCCCGGGCGATCCCCCAAGCGATCGAACGCTCGTTGGCGACGCCCATGATGAGGCCTTTCTTGCCGGCCATCAGGGGGCTGGGAGCGGTCATGCTGTCCTCACGCGCGCGCCACGGCGTCGGCTGGCGGCATCCTACACCAACGCGGATAGGGGTCAAACCAGCCCGCCGCCAGCGGAGCTTCGCTCCACGGCGTGGCGGGAGGCTCGGGAAAGGAGCCGGGCGAGCCGGCTAGTTGATGATCTTCCAGCTGCCGTCGGGCTCGCGGCAGGCGGTGCCGTAGGCGGTCTGTTTGCGGCCGTCGATGGTCACCGTCGTGGTGTACTCGCGGCACGGCTGGCCTCGCGCGGTCTGGTAGGTGCGGGTCGGAGTGAACGTGCCCGAATTGCCGCTGTCGGGGTTGGCCCACGAGGTTGTCGAGCCGATGCGCTCGTGCTCGAACGATTGCTGCGCGGCGTGATCGGCCGCGATCCGGTCGGCCCTATCGAGCGACTTGCCGACGTGCCTGCCGAGCAGTCCGCCGAGCAGCACGCCCACCCCGACGGCGGCGAGCTTGCCTGAGCCGGAGCCGATCTGGCTACCCGCCAGCCCGCCCAAACCGGCGCCGACCAGGGTGCCGACGGCCTCCTTGTCTCCAGTGCCTTCGGCGCAAGCCGCGAGCGACAGCGCCGCGGCGAGCGCGATGGCGATGCGAGAGGTCTTCATCGCAAAATTCCTCCACGGTATCGTTGTAAACTCAGAGGGCGGCAGTCAAGCCTGGCGCGCCTTCGCAAAACCTATTATAGCACATCCGGGCCGGACTTGACAGCGACCGTGGGGCCGGCCGCGGCGCGAAGCGGCGCGATCTAAACCCCGAACCCCTCGCCTGCTTTCTTGTATTCCTCCCGCGGCGGGCTGAAAACGTCCAACACGGTGGCTCCGAGATCGCCCGTTCTGATGCCGTGGGACACGCCAGACGGGGTATGCCAAAAGTCTCCCGGTTTCATCGCGATCTCTTCGTCGCCTTGGATGCGCACGCATTCGCCTTTCAGGAGCAAGCCCCACTGCTCCTCGGGGTGGCTGTGAACGGTGCCGGTGGCGTGCGGCTCGATCCGCACGACCGACAGCATGACCCGATCGCCGCAGAATACGCGCGTCGTAATGCCTTCCGTTAATTTGCGCGGAATGCCTTGGGCTTCGTTGTCGATATTGAAAACCCAGGATTTACCAGCGTTATTTTTCTGTTCCGTCATTTTTCTGTCCCGTCACGCGTCTCGTCTCTCACGGGTTGTCCACGATCTTGACCTCGATATGCTCCCGCCGCGCCCGGCAAGCACCCCACGGCGCAGGGTCCGCGGCGCGGCCCACGGGCACAAGGCGTGCGGTCCTGCCGCGGGCCCTGACCACGCGGCGGCGGATTGGAGCGCTGGAAAAGCTAATCGTCGCCGCTGGTTTGACCGATCCGCACGAATTTGCCGCCATTGCCATCGCCCTCGCCGATGAATGCGTCGGTCATCTCACGGGCGACCGAATCGCGCATCTGCTTGGGCGGGCTCTTCATGTAGTAGGCGGAAACCGCCTCCAAGGGGCCGCCGAGCCCGCGCTCCATCGCCAGCTTGGCGCAACGGATCGCATCGATGACGACGCCCGCGCTGTTGGGCGAATCCTGGACCGAAAGCCTGAGTTCGAGTTCGACGGGCGCATCGCCGAACCCGCGACCCTCCATGCGCAGGAAGCAGACCTTGTTATCGTCCTGCCAGGGAACGTAATCGGATGGGCCGATATGGATGTTCCTGCTTTCGAGCCGCTTGTCGAGTTGCGACTGTACGGCCTCCGTCTTGGAGATCTTCTTCGACTTCAGGCGTTCCACCGCCAGCATGTTGAGGAAGTCGGTGTTGCCGCCGGTGTTCATCTGGTATGTCCGGTCGAGGACGGTGCCGCGGTCCCCGAACAAGCGCGTGAGCGCACGATGAACGATCGTTGCGCCGAGCTGGCTCTTGACATCGTCGCCGACGAGAGGCAAGGCCGCCTCGCGGAACTTCAGCGCCCATTCAGGGTTGGAGGCGATGAACACCGGCACGCAGTTGACCATGGCAACGCCCGCATCCAGGCACGCCTGGGCGTAGTATTGCACCGCTTCTTCCGCTCCCACCGGCATGTAGCAGACCAAGATCTCCGCCTTGGTCTCTCTGAGCGCTTGGGGCACGTCCACCGGTTCAACGTCGGCCGGCCGGAAGGTCTCTTCGTCGGGATGGTCGGCCATGTGCGGCGCGACACCATCGAGGATCGGCCCCATCTGCACCTTGACGCCGGAAACCGGCAAGGTGCTCTGGAAAATCCTGGTGCAGTTCGGCGCGGCGAAAACAGCCTCCTCCAACGACCTGCCGACCTTGCGGCGGTCGATATCGAAAGCGGCGACGACATCGATCTCGCCGCAGCTCCACTCGCCAATCCTGGGATGCATGAGGCCAATGTATTCGTCGTCGTTGCGGCGCCTGTAGTACTCGATCCCTTGAACCAGAGAGCTCGCGCAGTTCCCGATGCCGGCAATCGCCACGCGTATTGTTCCCATGTGCTTGTGTCCCCCTTATCAGCTTTCGAATTCATTGCTTAGCTAAATATTTTTCCCAAATCGTCCCATTGTGTCTATAGCACGTGCCGGCGCTCGGCGCGATCATTTGCGACAAAGCGTGGGCTTCCCCTGCCGTTCGAAGGCCGTCCATCGTGCGCCGTGGCGGTGCATACCCGCCGGTCGGCTGCCGAGACTGGCTCCGACAGGTGGCTCATCGCCGCGGCTGGTCGGTGCGGACTTCGGCGAGGGAGCGCCGAAGTGGCGTGGCGTCGTTGCGCAGCAGGCCGTTCCGTCGGCGGCGCCGGGTGGGTCCGCACCGCGAAGCGGCGAGCAACCGGCCGCGATTATAGCCTGAATTACGGGCTTGGCGCCACGCCTATCGGGACCAACTCGCAACCCGGCCCGCAGTTGAACGAATAGCCGAGTCTGGGTAAGCTTGGACCTACAGGGGTGCTTACAAAGGCTCACGACTGACCAATGCGCGGCCCACCCGGCTGCCGGCACGCGGTGATCGGCATCTCGGGCGGCGCGGCGCTGTTACAGAAGCACCATGACCACAGACCTCAAGACCCGCGCGCATTTTTCCAGGATCGCCGAGACCTATCGCCAGCTTAGGACGACGGACGAGGCGCCGATACGCTTCATCCGCGACAAACTCGACGGTCTCGCCTCGATCACGGCGGCGGATTTCGGCTCTGGCGAGGGGCGCTACGATCTGTTGCTCTTCAGGTACCTGCCGAACCTGCGGCTCACCTGCGTCGACAGCAACGAGGGCATGCTGGCGGAACTCTCGCGCTACCTGTCCGCGCACGGCATAACCGATTTCCGGACGGTGGCCGCGCGCGTCGAGGACGCCGATCTGGAAGCCGCTTCGTTCGACTGCGTCTTTTCGTTCAACGCCGTCCACCACTTTCACTTCCCGACGTTTCTCGATAAGGCGGCGCGGGCGATCCGCCAAGGCGGCCGCATCTTCGTCTACACGCGCACCCCCGGGCAGAACGCGAGAACCATCTGGGGCCGGTTCTTCCCCGACTTCGCGGCCAAGGAAACGCGGCTCCATACGCTCGCCGACATGAAAAGCCAGGTGGCCGCGGCGGCGGGCCTCGAGCTCGTCCAGGTCAAGCGTTTCCGGTATGCCCGCGGCGCCACGCTCGAGCGCCTCGTCGGCCAGGCGCGCAGCAGACACTACTCGACCTTCTCGCTCTATGCGCCGGAGGCGTTCGAGACGGCGCTGCAAGGCTTCGAGGAGAACGTACGGCGTGAGTTTGCCGATCCCGACCACGTCGGATGGCACGACGAGAACATCATGCTGATGGTCGAGCGCACCCTGACGGTCGAGCGCACCGGCGAGCCCGGGTGAGAACCGCGCCGCCGCGGGCAACGAAGCCATGCGCGCGGCCCGGTGCGCACGGCCCGGTGCGCACGGCCCGATGCGCCAAACCGCTGGCGCGGGCCATCGCGGCGTGAGCCACCCGCCTATACGGCCTCGGCCCCTCTCAGTAGCGCGCCGACGTCCTTCGCATCGCCCGCGTAAGGACCGCGGCGTTCCAGCTTGAGCGTGGCGAGGGCGGCGGCGAACCGGCCCGCCGCCGCGATGTCGTCCGACCGCAGCCGGTGAAAGATGTAGCCGGCGCAGTACGTGTCGCCGCAGCCCGTCGGGTCGACCACGGCCCGCGGCGCGAACGCCGGGATGCGCCAGCAGCGTCCCGCGGCCAGGATCAGCGATCCTTTGGCGCCCAGGGTCACGATGACCTCGCCGGGACCGAGATCCGCGAGGGTCCGGGCGGCGCGCTCGGGATCGTCCTCGCCGGACAGGATTTGCGCCTCCGGCAGGCTCGCCTTCAGGACGTCGACGCCGGCGAGCCCCTGCTTTTTGTCCGGCCAGTCGGCGAGCCGGACCTGTTGCCGTTCGACACGTCTGACGAAGCCCTGAACGTCCAACGATACGCATTCGGCCCGCTTGGACACCGCCTCGATAAACTCGGTGGGCATCTCCTCGCGGGTCAGCGGACCGAGGTGAACGACCTTGGCCCGAACCGGCCCGAGATCGCGCGGCTCGAACGCCGCGGCGATCGACCGGACCGCCTGGCTGCGAACGGCAAGGTCGCCGCCCGAGTAGATATTCTCGAACACCGTGGTCGCCGGACTTTCACGACAATACGTTCTGACGCCGGCGTCGCGAAGCATGCGCAAGACCTCGCCGGCATCATCGCTCGCCGCTTTGGTGATTATCGCCGTATCGAGGCCCAATCTCCGTAATGCGATACCGGCGTAATGCACCACGCCGCCCGCCATCGCTGTCTTCGGCCGGGCTGTCTCTGGCCGGGCTGTCTCTGGCCGGCGTCCAATCCGGCACACATCGCTTGTTACGTGACCGATTACACAGACACTGAACGTGTGATCCATGTGATTTATTCTGATTGTTTCGTTGCCCCCGTCGCCATCGTCCGTTCTTGCGGGTCTCGAGGCGCGGATATCCGCTTTGCCGGTACGGGTCAAGAGGCGCAGGCGCCCGCTTCGCCCGCAAATGCCCATGACGGCTTAATAAGCCGCCGCGGATCGGTTAACATCGGGCCGACGACCGCCGCCGCGTGCGCCGAGCGCGTGCGCCCGGCCCGCACCGAGACCGCGGCGCCGCCTCGGACCACCAACCGGGGTGTTTCGGGGTGTTTTGAAAACGAGCTCGAATCGGCGGGGACCGGGGGGACGAACCGATGCTCACGACAACCAGCGGCTCCTATCCGAAGCCCGACTACCTGCCGCTGCAGAACCCGAGCCGCGGCGACCCGACCAGGAACTACAGCGATTACCTCGCGGCTCCGCCGCGCGACGCCAAGGAGCGGTTCGAGCGAGGAACGCGCGAAGCGGTTCGCGACCAGGTCGAGGTTGGAATCGACATCCCGACCGACGGCGAGATCCGGCGCGAGCACTACATCTATTATCACTGCCGTCATCTCAGGGGATTCAGCTTCGACGACTTGGCGGTCAAGGAGATGCGCGACGGCAGTTGGCGGGCGCGCGTGCCGACGATCGGGCGTCCGATCGAGGCCGGCGCGCCGTTCCTGGCCGAAGACTGGCGCAGCGCGCAGGCGGTGACCGAGCGTCCGGTGAAGATCACCGTGCCCGGGCCGATGACCATCGCCGATTCAACGGTGGACACCTATTACGGCGATCAACGCCGGCTCGGCGCGGCGCTTGCCGATGCGCTCAACGTCGAGATCCGCGCCCTCGCCGACGCGGGCTGCACGTGGATCCAGGTCGACGAGCCGCTGTTCGCGCGTCGCCCGGAAGGCGCGCTTGCCTATGGCATCGACCACCTGTCGCGCTGTTTCCACGGCGTGCCGGCGGGGGTGACGCGGGTTGTCCACGTCTGCTGCGGCTACCCGGCCGAGCTCGATATGGATGACTATCCCAAGGCCGACCCGCACGTGTACGCGACCCTGGCCGATGCGCTGGAAGCGGCGGAGATCGACGCCTTCTCGCTCGAAGACGCGCACCGCCACAACGACCTTGCCTTGCTCGAAAGGTTCAGCTCCACGAAGATCCTACTCGGCCTCGTCGACGTCGGCCGCTCGCGCGTCGATCCGGTCGACGAGATCGTCGAGCGTCTCAGGGCGGCGCTCTATCACATCGACGCCGACCGGCTCATCGCCGCGCCCGACTGCGGCCTGAACTTGCTGGACAGGGCGACGGCGCTCGCCAAGCTTGGCAACCTGGTGGCGGCGGCGAAAATCGTCGGGCCGTCTTAGCCGAGATAGCCGTTCTTAGCCGAGATAGCCGTTCAGTCGGTACCACTCGACGGCGTCGCGCAACGCCTCGGCCGCCGGGCGGGGCCGGAAGCCCAGCGCGTCCCTCGCCTTTTGCGACGAAAAGAACATCAGCTTCCTGGCCATGCGGACGCCGTCGACGGTGACGAACGGCTCGCCGCCGCCGAGCCGCGCCCAGGCCTCGGCAACATAGGCGATCGGCACCACGAGGCCGTGAGGCAGGCGGACCCGGGGCGGCCGGCGGCCGGTGATGGCGGCGATATCGCGCAGGATCTCGCGCAGGGTCATGTTGTCGCCGCCCAGGATGTAGCGCTCGCCCACCGCGCCGCGCTCGTATGCCAGCAGATGGCCGGCGGCGACGTCGTCGACGTGCACCAGATTGAGGCCGGTGTCGACGAAGGCGGGCATGCGCCCGGCCGCCGCCTCGACGATCATGCGCCCGGTCGGCGTGGGTTTGATGTCGCGCGGCCCGACGGGCGTCGACGGGTTGACGATCACCACCGGCAGGCCCTCGTCCTCGGCCAGCTTCAACACCTCGGCCTCGGCCAGGAACTTCGAGCGCTTGTAGTGGCCGATCATGTCGTCGATCGCCGCCGGGGCGGTCTCGTCGGCGGGAGTTCCGTCGGCTGTGAGGCCCAGGGTGGCGACGCTGCTGGTATAGACGATGCGCCCAACGCCGGCGGCCGCCGCCGCCAGCATCAGCTCGCGGGTGCCCGAGACGTTGGTCTGGTACATGCCGTCGGGCTTGGGCGTCCACAGGCGATAGTCCGCGGCCACGTGGAACAAGCCCGAGCAGCCGGCCGCGGCGCGCTCGAGCGACGCCCGGTCCCTCAGGTCGCCGACCGCGATCTCGACCGGCACCCCATCGAGGTTGCGCCGGTCGCTGTCGGGACGGACGAGCGCGCGCACCCGATGTCCGGCCTGCACGAGATGGCGCAGCACCGCCGACCCGACGAAACCGGACGCGCCAGTGATCAGAACCGTCATCTGATCAGCACCATCATCGCGGCGGCGCGGCGCGGATGTGGCGGGCGGGCGTCACGGTGCGCCCTTTCTGCGGTCGAACATCGTCAGCTCCCAGCGTTCCGAGCCAACGTCGTGGCGCAGGATGTAGACGGCGCCGTCGTCGCCCCCGACCCTGAAGTAGCGGTGGTCGGGGGCGAGCCAGCGGTCGATGACGTCGACCACCTCGACCGGTCGTGCGCCGAGGAAGAACCGGCGCGGGGTTTCCTCCCCGCGATGCCCGGCGTAGCACTCGACGCGGATGATCATCGGCCGATCACGCGCTTATCCTCGCTCGGCCGCGGATCGGCGCCCCGAGACGAGCGTCCCGAGACGAGCGTCCCGTGACGAGCCCCGTGAGGCGGCACGCTCTTGCGCGGGCGCGACACACGCGACACACCGGTGAGGTTCGTCGGCTCGGGCATCCTGTTGGCGATTTGCTCCGGGCACGATTTGCTCCGGGCGCGATTTCCTCCGGGCGCGCCGGCACGAGGCCGCGCGCCGACGGCCGCCCAAGTCTATGCGAGCGGCGGCATCGGCGGCAGGTTTTTTTGCCCGTCCCGGGGCCCCCACGCTTGCAACGCCGCCGCGCACGGCTTGGGCCGGGCGCCTCGAAGACCGACCGGTGCGGCGCCGGCGGCCTGCCAACCGCGCCGCCGGTCGGCGTGCGGCCCCGGCGCAGACTCGGGGCCTGCCGCGACAGCCGCGATGCCGGTGGTTTTCGCCGGGCTCGCGCCGCCGACCACGGCTGGCCGGGAAAAATCCTTCCGCATCGGGTCGACCGCCGGTTAATCTCGTGAGGAGCCGCGAGCCTGCGCCGGCCGAAGAACCCGGTTTCCGGGGCGGCAAAAAATGCTTGACAGGCCGGCGAGCAGCGTATTAATGTGAGTGAGCGTTCACTATATATCATGCGCGACGGCACAAAAACCAAAGAGTTGATCGAACGCACTGCCCTTCGCCTGTTCGTCGAGAAGGGGATCACCGAGACGACGGTGAGGGATATCGCGATCACCGCCGGAATCGCGGAAGGGACGATGTACCGTCATTTCGCGAGCAAGGAGGATTTGGCCTGGGAACTCTTTGCCGAGGGCTACACCGCGATCGGACGCGAGCTGCGCTCCATCCACAAGAGCGAAGCGACGGCGCGGACCAAGCTCGAAGCGATGATCCGTTACTTCTGCAGCGTTTTCGAGAAGGACTCGGTCATGTTCACCTATCTGTTCCTGGCGCGGCATCAGCAGTTGAAAAAACTCACGCCGCGCATGCCGAACCCGTACCTCGAGTTTCGCGCGGTGATCAACGAGGGCATGAGGCGGGGCGAGATCCCGAAAAAAGACCCCGACGTGGCGGCCTCGATGGTGATGGGCGTCATCCTGCAGGTCATCGACTCGCGGATCCTCAGCCAGCGCATCAGGCAGAGCATCGCGAGTCTCGCGGGCGTCATCGTGGCGGCGTGCCTGCGTGTCCTGGAGATCTGAAAAATCTGAATTTTATTCGCGAATTAATGAGTGAACGCACGCTCATGTACGAGATGGCTTCTAAAGTGAATGAAGAGATGCCGGAACCGGCCAGAATCGGTCGAAATCGACCGGAACCGACCGGAACCGACCGTAACGGACCGGAACCGACCGGAATCGATCGGAATCGATCGGAATCGATCGGAACCCAAATGAAACCCAGAGCCACCATATTTTTTGCATCGGACAATGAGTGAGCGCCCACTCAATCCATCGCGGCCCAGCGATTCGGCCAGCGATTTGGGAGGAATCGCGCATTCCGAGACCGGCCATTCCGAGACCGGCCATTCCGAGACCGGCCATTCCGAGACCGGCCATTCCGAGACCGGCCATTCCGAGACCGGCCATTCCGAGACCGGCCAGTACGAGACCAGCCACTACGGGGCCGGCCATTCCGAGACCGGCCATTACGAGACCGGCGCCTCGGACCGAAGGGCACGGGGCCAATGCACGCGCGGTCCATCGCCGGCGTTCGTCGAAGCGCCGGTCGAAGCGCCGGTCGAAGGTGACAGCAGGGAAACCTCCCCGCCCGCGCGGTGGTTCCCGAAAGGAGCCCGAAAGGGCCCGAAAGGAGGATGCAATGAGATACCGCTTAACGGTGGCACTGCTTGGCGCGGCGATCGTCGCGGCAGGCCAGGCGGCGCCCGCGCTCGGCCAGGCGGTCTGCGGCGACCGCGCCGATATCCTCGCACGCCTCGAGGGTGCCTATCTCGAGATGCCGCGGGCGATCGCCCTGACGAGCGACGGCGCGGTGCTCGAGATCGTGGCTTCGCCCACCGGCAGCTGGACGATGTTGATCACCTACCCGAACCGCCCGATGTGCTTGATGGCCGCCGGCGAGGCTTGGGAGAGCGTCCCGCTGCTGGTCTCGGATCAGCCCGCTTGAGGCCCTCCGGCGCCATGCGGACAGGCGGGGCAACCGGCGGGGCAACCGGCTTTTTTTCGCCCGCGGTGATGAGTGAACGAACACTCATTGTCCGAAGCGCCGGCACGCCATGCCACGGAGATGCGCGCGTCTGGCCGCACGAAAGCCGCCGCTCACCCCGGCCCGAGCCTCCTCCTCGCAGCGAAGGGGAGAGGCAAGGCCCGGTCCGGACCGCCCGCGCAGCGGCAGGGTGAGGAGTGAATCGAAACCTTAGGATTTCAGAATGACTCTTGGGAGGCTCCGTCGCGACCATGCTCAACGAGATCGAAAGACTGAGGCAAGTGAGCCAGCGATGTCTGGCCGGCAAGCCGCTGGGTCGAGACCTCGCGAACTGGCTGGGGGCGGCCTTGAAAAGCTACCTCAGCCGCCAGCACCGCACCGTCGAGGAGGCGCTGGGCCTGCGCTTCGCTCAAGGCGGCGTGCCGTGGTGGCGCGAGGAGGCGATTCGCAAACGCGACGCGGCGCTGAGAGAGCTGGCCGGCCGTTTCTTCAGCGGCCTCTCGCCGGGCGCGCAAGCCCAGCGCATCTGGACCCTCGCCACGCGCTACGCGGCGGCGGCCTGGCGGTTCGACCACGGCGGCGGCGGCATGCCCGGTAGCTACCGGGGAACGGCCAAGGAGTGCCTGTGGCGGGCCTTCGCCTCGGGCGCCGCCATGCCGATCGGCCGGCGCCAGCTGCGCAACATCCTCGGCCGCTAGGCACGCACGCCTCGGCGCCCCGGCGCCCCGAAGATCATGCCCGAAGATCATGCCCGAAGATCATGCCCGAAGATCATGCCCGAAGATCATGAATGTCCGCCGGACGCCGTTCGCGAGCGGCGTGCGGCCGGCCTGGGAGCGAGCGGCGGGGTAAGCCACTCGATTTCATGGCCCAGGGTCGCCGATGTCACCACGCGGTGGCGCGCCCGGCGGGATTCGAACCCACGACCCCCAGATTAGGAATCAGGGGATCGCGCCACATAACCTATTGTATTACAATGCGAACATATGCCGCCCAGCGCGTTAGGTAGCGGATAGGTAGCACCAGGCCGGAAATCGGCCGCTTCGCGAACGACCCTTAGCGGCCGGTGCTCGCCCCGGGGACCCCCCCTCGGCCCGTCGCGTGCTTGTGTATATCCCCTCCTATTTCGCGGGCGAAATATCCGGCGTTCCCCATCCCGGCGCTAATTTCTAACACCATTGCCGGTTTCTGCTTCTCACCCTGAACCGATAATCCGGGATGAGATCGCCAAATGCCGCCTTCTGACCAAGGCGGACGCTGGACTCAAAACTCGAACTCGCAGCCTCAAATCAGGTCCCCGATTTGATCAGGCTGAGCCGCAACGTCCGCTTCCCGCTCGTTAGCCGACCCTCGTGCCGAGAAATTCGGAATCCCGACCTTCGATGTCTGGTTCCCGCGATGAAGCGATCGTTGGAAGCGTCACCGCTGAATGTCTGTTGGTGACCCAAAGTGGACCTTCTGGGCTTCATTTCTAGAGTTGCCATTTGGGCTGAACCAACGTACTTAAGCATATTAGGGGCATACCCAATGAACCGCCGAATGAGCGGGGCGGGAGATCGGATGAGGAAAATGTCCGGAAATTTCAGATCAGTCCTTGAGGGCGCCACGTTTTTATTGGGCGATACGTGTAGACTTTTAAACGAAATAGAAGCGGAATACGTGATTGTTGGTGGATGGACCCCATACTTGCTCAATAAGACTGACATAGTACATCCTGGCACCCGGGACGTAGACATACTATTCAAGGATGCTTATATCGAGGGAAACATAGCTCATCTGATAAAAGCTTTCTTGAGAAACGGATTCGTAGCATCGGCAAAACATGATTTCCAATTATTAAGAACATTGGAATTTGGTTCACATTCTCTTGTATACAACATTGACCTTTTGCATCCTTCTGAATCAAAGAAAAATTTCGAGTTATTCGTTGACCACTTTGACCTTGGTATACCGACAGCGAACGGTGTCCCTGAGGGTAAAATGGTGCGATCGATTGTTATACCTGAAACAGATTTGATCTTTGATGGAATGTCAGAAGATTATTATCTTGAATATCGCGGCGTTGACCGAGCAAAAAACCAAGTGCGCCTACCTCTGATGAACCATCTGGGCTTGCTTATTTCCAAGGCTGATAGCGTAACAAATGTTAAAAGAAAACGTGATTCCTTTGATATATACTTAATCCTTCAACAGCCTGAGTTTGATCTTCGGGATGCAATTGAACGCTCTCTCGGCGGCAACAAGCGATTGACATCCTTGATGGACTGCGCTGGCGTCTTAGAGAGGATGAAAAGACCGGTGGAAAAGTAGTCGATTTTAATCGCAATGTACTTCGCTACCATAGTGCTGCGAGAGGTGAACCTGTCCGATTTGTCGTTGAACAATTGGAAGCTGCCCTATCGAAATTTCCGGGAATTGAAGCGTAACAAGTATCGCCCTGTGGCTGAAGTCTGTTCTGAGTGATGGTCCGGCGTCAAATGTCTGCTTCTGGCTATGAACGGACATTCCGAGGGCTGCCCACCAGAGTCCGCTTTGCCCCCGATAGCGGACATTCGTCAGACGGGGTACTACCGGATTTGACATAAGCGGCGCTCGTCGCCATTTTCACGGCATGAGACGGCATATCCTCGATGAAAACGGGCTAACGCCGGCCGAGGAACGGTTTGTCGGCCTGATCGCTCGGGGCTACACCCAGCGCCAGGCTGCGAAGGAAGCGTTCCCTTGCTCAAAGCTCTCCGATAGCGGATTTGACGATAAGGCCCATCGTCTGCGGAAGCGTCCAGCAATAGAGGCTAGGTTGCGCGCCCTTTTGATGGAAAGAAAAATCTCTGACATCGATAGCGAAGGGCTGTGGCACTCGGACCTCGCTGACATGATTACGAGCGCCAAGGCGCGAGAGAACGACACTGCCTTAGCGTCGTTCATGCGCCTACGCGGCCAGGCTCTCGGGATTCTCAAGGATCGTGTGGTCATCTCGGCCGAACAGGTTATGCCGGACGCGGACCTGATCAAGCAGCTAGCCGGCGGCGACAAGCAGAAGGCCGCCATGCTTCAATCGATTCTTGGCCGGCGGACCTTCGACGCCTAGGAACCTCCGTCAATCGGTGGTCAGCGTCCACGACGGGAACCACCGGAAGGTCGTAGAGACCCGCTCAATGCACCGCCGCCCCGTCTCCCAGCCGCGTGTCCAGCAACTCCGTGACCGCCGCGAGTATCCGCAGCCACACCCGTTGCCCGTCCATGTCGCCCTTCTCAAGCATGGCGTCGGCGTGCATTGCGGCATGGATCGCGGCC
>JADFMW010000176.1 GCA_022563655.1 Pseudomonadota bacterium | reverse complement strand
AGTATCTCGAAGGCGGAGATCTCAAGGGATTCGCCATCGCCGCCGCGAAACGCTCGAAGCACCTTCCCGACATGCCGACGCTTCAGGAGCTCGGCGTCGACATGATCTATGCCCTGGACCGGGGCATCGTCGTGCCGAAGGGCACGCCGGCCGAGACGATCGAGCATTGGGCGATGGTCTTCAAGAAGGCCGCCCAGGATCCGGATTTGCTCAAGCAGATGGACGCCAAGGGCACGGAAGTGAACTGGGTCGGTCCGTCCGGCTACCGCCAGTGGGCCAACAAGACTTTCGCCGATCACGAGAAGCTCGCGATCAAGATCGGTCTGTGGAAAAAGTAATAACCGAAGCGTAACTGCCGGACGGCGGCCGGGGCCGACCCGGGCCGCCCCCGGTTTCCCGCCGAGGTCGTGATGCAGCCGCTCAATCGCGATGCCGTCATCGCCATCGTGTTGCTGATGGTTTGCGGAGTCCTGTTCTGGGAGACCTTCAGCATCCGCACGCCGGACTACGGCCAGATGAAACCGTCGATTTGGCCGCGGACGATTCTCGCCGTGCTGAGCGTGCTGAGCGTCATTTACCTGGTTCAGTCCCTGCGCCATGGCGAGGCGCCGAAAGACGAGTACGACGACTATGACACCGGGGCGCCGCGCCGGCCCGGCATCGCGGGGTGGATCGTCCACTGGCGCAATCCGCTATGGTGTTTCGCTCTGTTTTTCGTCTACCTGGTGACCCTGCCCTACCTCGGCAGTTTGATCGGCGGCGTGGGGTTCGTTTTCACGCTCATGTGCGTGCTCGGCGGATGGGCTCCCAAGCGTCTGATCCTGCACGCCGCTGTCGCGCTCGGCACCGTCGGCGGCATGTGGAGCATTTTCACGTACGGGCTGGGCGTCATTTTGCCGCCAGGCGAAATATTCTCGGCTTACTGAAATCCCAGAGATTCAGTCCGTGATCGTCGAAAACGTCATCGCCGCCTTCGCCGAAATCGGCAACGTCAAGACGCTTTTGTTGATGCTCGTCGGGGTCGCGGGCGGTCTGATCGCCGGCGCCATTCCGGGCTTCACCATCGCCATGGCGATCGTGCTGACGCTTCCGTTCACGTTCGGCATGCCGCCGTCGCAAGGATTGGCGACCATGGTCAGCGTGCTTGTCGGGGGCCTCTCGGGCGGCTTGATGGCGGGCATCCTGACCGGAATACCCGGCACGCCGTCCTCGGTCGCGACCACCTTCGACGGCTTTCCCATGGCCAGGAAGGGCAGGCCTGGCCTCGCGCTCGGCATCGGCGTCTGGTCGTCGTTTTGCGGCGGCATCATCAGTGCCATCCTGCTGGTGACCCTGGCGCCACAGCTCGCCAGGATCGGTCTCGAGTTCAACCCGTGGGATTACTTCATGCTGGTGATATTCGCGCTCACCATCACCGCCAGCCTCGCCGGGCGCAATCTGGTCAAGGGCCTGATCGCCGGCGCCGTCGGACTGCTGGTCAGGACCGTCGGCGAGGACGAAGCCGTCGGCATGGCGCGCTTCGATTTCGGCAACGACGCCCTGCTCCAGGGATTCGATTTCATCGCCGTGCTGATCGGACTGTTCGCGTTCAGCCAATTGCTGCGCGACATCCACGATCCCGTCTCGGCGCAGAAGTCGCTGAGCGAAAAGGGATCGATCAACGTCAGGATCGAGCATCTCGCGGCGATCAGGGAATTGGCGCAGCGCTGGACCATCGTCCTGCGCTCGGCGCTGATCGGCGTGTTCACCGGCATCATACCGGGCGCCGGCGGATCGATCGCCAACATCCTGGCCTACGACCAGGCGAAGAAGGCGTCCAAGCACCCCGAGAAGTTCGGCACCGGCATCCCCGACGGCATCATCGCGCCGGAAAGCTCGAACAACGCGGTCGAGGGCGGCTCCTTGATCGTCCTGATGGCGCTCGGCATTCCGGGCGACGTGACGGCCGCCGTCATGCTGGGCGCGCTGTTGATCCACGACGTCGTCCCGAGCCCGACCTTCATCGCCGAGGAACCGGTACTGGCCTATTCGATCTTCATCGCCTTCTTCGTCGCCACCTTCATGATGCTGGGGCTGCAATCGTTCATGCTTCGGGTCTTCGTGCTGGTCACCAAGATGCGCATGTACGTGTTGGCGAGCATCATTCTCGGTTTCTGCGGGATCGGCGTGTTCGCCATCAACAATGTCGAATTCGACCTCTGGACGCTGTTGTGGTTCGGCATCCTGGGCTTCGTGATGCGGCACTTCGGCTTCCCGTTGGCGCCGATGATCCTGGGCGTGGTGCTGGGCAACATCGCCGAGCTCAATCTGGCCCGCGCCTTTGCCATCACCACCGATCTGAGCCCGTTCGTGACCCGATCGTGGTCGCTGTTCTTTCTCATCCTGGCCATGTTCTCCGCAGCCTTCCCCTGGTTCCAGAGCAACCGGGGCAAGAAGAAATGGACGCTCTTCTTCCCGACGTTCATGGCCTTCTCGCTCGCGCTGCCGGTCTTCATGATGGGCGGCACGGTGCGCCCGATCCTTGCGCTGCTCCTGGTTGCATTGGGGGCATACCTGCTGTGGAGTCACGCCCGTAACGGTTGGCGCCTTGAGGAGGTCTCGGAGCCTAGGGCGGAGATCGACGAAGCCTAGGTCGTGGGCTCTTGTGTGGACCCGAGAACGCGTGTCGGAAGCCCGAAATCCTGCACCTTCGGCGATACGGAAATCCCCGTTGAATTCGTTCGAATCAGCCTGGGCATCCGGCGGATCACGGCGTCGGAGACGGAGGGCCAAGACCGGCGGTTTCCCCTCGTGACGGGCCGTTGCCAGCGGGCCGGCCGCGCGGGCAAGGTTGCAGTCCGCATTCCGATAGAGCAATATTCCCCTGTTGCCGACGTTTACCGTGGCCCTCGCCCCGTCCACACAAGAATTAGGACCGCTGAGGGGGACGAAAGCCGGCAACGACCAGAAGGAGGACGGCGAGCTGCTTTACAGATATCTGCTGTTCGTTCGGTTTGCCTTGATCAATATCGTGGCGACCGCCTTATCGGTCGCCGCCTATTTCCAGGGATGGCTGGACGGCATCTTGACGGCACACTTGATGGAGCTGTCTGTCGCCATCTTCCTGGTCTTCCTGTATGGCCTCGTTCTTTGCGGCGCCAAGATCTGGCGCCACAGCGTGGAATTGAATGACGCCAAGGCCGGCACTCCCGATCCCGGGTCCCGTGCCGGCAGATACTTGAGCTACACCCAGGGCGCCAATCCCGGGACTCGCTCGATCAAGGTGGACGCTCTGCGGCTCAAGCTCACCGACCGGATCATCGGCGTCCGCGATATCGCCAACTCGCTGATCTTCCTCGGGCTGATCGGAACCGTAATCGGCTTCATCATCGCGCTTTCCGGGATCGACCCCGCCGCCGCCATCCAGGTGGAGAACGTGGCAGCCATGATTTCCACCCTCATCAACGGCATGTCGGTGGCGCTGTACACGACCCTGGTCGGCGCCGTGCTCTACCTCTGGCTGATTATCAACTACCGGATTTTGGTGACCGGGACGGTCGATCTCATCACCACGATCATCGACTTAGGGGAAACTGGTGCAGGGGCTTGACTATCTCGACGAGGACACTTGGGGAACGGTATTCCGCGACGTGATCCTGCTCACGCTCATCGGCTTCATGGCGATGGTCATCATGCTGCTGCCGTACATAACCCCAAAGAAGAAGGAGACCGAGGAACACAGGGCGCCGGGAAACGTCATCGTCGAGATCCATTGGCCGGCTGACCAGCCGCTGGACGTGGACCTGTGGGTACAAGCTCCGGGCGAAGTGCCCGTGGGTTTCTGGAACCTGGGGGGTCACACCTTCAACCTGCTGCGCGACGACCTGGGCATGGAGGGTGACGCCACGAACCAAAATTATGAGGTCTCGTACAGCCGCGGCATCCCTCCGGGCGAGTACATCGTCAACGTGCACATGTATGGGCCCTTGCCGAGCGGCGTCACGGTACCGGTGAACGTGGTCGTCAGCGTCAAGAGAAAGTTGGAGGATACGGAGCAAATTCTCAAGACCGTCGTCAAGCTGACCCGGCACAACCAGGAAGAGACGGCCTTTCGCTTCAAGTTAACCGCCGATGGCGACCTGGTGGCGGGCAGTGTCAGCACCCTTCGAAGGCCGCTCATTACGGGGACGAACTGATGGAAATCTTGTTCTATGTCTTTGCCGGCGCCACGGGAATCGCCGCCGCCCTTGCGAGTATCGCCATTTGGGCCCCCCGGCCGACCAGGATCAGGGTGTTCGCGATCGTGATCACCGCGCTCTTCATCCCTATCGTCTACGTGCAGACGATAGAGATGCTGAGCAAGCCGAAGCCCATGAGCTTCGAATGGTACGAGCGGAACACCAAGAAGGCGATCCTGCTCGGCATCAGCCTGCACGAAGGGGAATCGATCTATCTGTGGCTGCGCCTCGCCGGTTCGTTCGCGCCCCGTTATTACGTCGTGCCATGGAACCTGAGGCTGGCGGAGAAGCTCGAAGACGCGGTTGCGGAGGCAGGGAGACGGAATTCGACTATCGTCCTTGATAACCCGTTTTACCGGAGGAGCTTCGAGGAATGGGGCAATCTCAACCTCGAGATCACGCCGCCGTCGATGCCACCGCAGAAAAGACCACCATCGCCACCGCGCATATTCAATCCCCGCGAGCGTAGCATCTGAGGCCCAGGTTGTAACCCGACCCCCAGCGCTTGGCGCAGATAACGATTGGTCTTAGGCAATCAGGCGGTTGTACGGTACGCGCCGGGTATCGTTACACCTCATTTGTCCAGCCAGCCATGACTCCCGATTTCAAACCGGGGCGGACCTGATCGCGCCCGATGCCCGCCACTTGCCGCCTTGGCGCAGTTCTTCGAGGTCGCCCTTGCGGACGACGGTTTCGGCGAGGTAGCGGCAGGCCACCCGGTCCTTGTCGAAGGTCAGGCAGTCGGGCTTCTCCTCGCCCTCGACGAAGTGCCGCAAAGCGGCTTCGACCCCGTTGAAGCCCACCGCCGCGCGCATCCCGGTGCCCCCGGTGAAGCGGGCGTTGACCTCGTAATACCCCCAGGACCCGTCGGCGAGCCAGCGCCCGGTGATGCCGCAGGGACCAATCATCCCGTGCCTGCCGAGCAGCTCTGCGCCCTCACGAGCCACCGCCTCGAGCAACGGCTCGTCCAGCACCTCGAGGGTAATGGGGCGGCCCCCGACTAACCCATCGCG